>NZ_JAQISX010000006.1:0-108077 GCF_028618425.1 Bartonella sp. ML70XJBT | reverse complement strand
ACTCCCGGAATACCAACGCGAGGGCGCTCGCAACCGGCGGGGGGCTTAACATGCAAACCAAAAATTCACATTTTAACGATATTTCTATTGGCAAAAGAATTCGTCATAGAAGAATGTCAATGAGGCTTTCTCAAAAAGAATTAGGGAATTCTTTAGGTGTTAGTTTCCAACAAGTCCAAAAATACGAAAAAGGGTTAAACCGTGTAAGCGCAGGACGTTTGCTAGAAATTGCCAACTTACTGGAAGTTCCGATGAGCTTTTTTTACGCGGATATTGCTACAAAAGAAGATAATCTCACAAAAGAACATCATTCCCACTATGATCAAGAAATCTATAGTGAAAAAGAACACACCCTTTTGAAAACTTTTAGAGAACTCCACCCTAAAAAACAAAAGGCAATTTGGTGGTTAATTTTCGATTAGGTAAAAGCACGCACAAAGCTCCAATCCTTTATTGCATTTTTACAGATCCACGTTTTTACGCTTTTCTATCTTTACAAAAAAACTCCAAACCAACACCTTGCACCACTGCGTAAACACTGGTCCATTAACAATCGGGCTTCTTATGTAGCAAAATATCCCCTACGAACTTCAGATCATTACCCTTCAAACGGATAATACTTCATAAAGCACGCCTTGCCTTATCCCGAATATTCCTGCTCTCTTCATCATCCCTTAAAACAACACTGTTTTACGAATGTGCAGCATAGCCAATGCTTTAATTTTTCTTGCCAATCTCTTGAAAGTACTTTATCAATTAGAAGATATTTTGATCGTCTACGCACCGATCAAGAGGGAAAACAAGCCCTAAATCCGAGCGTACAATTATGCCCACTTTTGTGGGTGTCCCGGGATTCCGGGAGTTTTTGCTATGTCCAGGTGCTTACCAGCACTAAAAGCAAAAAGCTGACTCGGATTCAGTACTTGTTACTCCCGGAATACCAACGCGAGGGCGCTCGCAACCGGCGGGGGGCTTAACATGCAAACCAAAAATTCACATTTTAACGATATTTCTATTGGCAAAAGAATTCGTCATAGAAGAATGTCAATGAGGCTTTCTCAAAAAGAATTAGGAAGCCATTTAGGTGTCAGTTTCCAACAAATCCAAAAATACGAAAAAGGGTTAAACCGTGTAAGCGCAGGACGTTTGCTAGAAATTGCCAACTTACTGGAAGTTCCGATGAGTTTTTTTTACGCGGATATTGCTACAAAAGAAGATAATCTCACAAAAGAACATCATTCCCACTATGATCAAGAAATCTATAGCGAAAAAGAACACACCCTTTTGAAAACTTTTAGAGAACTCCACCCTAAAAAACAAAAGGCAATTTGGTGGTTAATTTCCGATTAGATAAAAGCACGCACAAAGCTCCAATCCTTTGTTTCATTTTTACAGATCCACGCTTTTACGCTTTTACATCTTGAGAGAAAGCAGCAAACGAAACATTCAAACCACGCTTCACGCCATAAAAAAGGTCTATCGACACGCTGGCTTCTGGTTATAGCGGATTTCTCAGCTGATTATTTTATAGGTTATCACCCTCTCTCAAAAAAAGTGTTTCCCAGCCTACCCTAAGATATTCATCCCCCCGCTTTCACAAGCCCCCCTTACATTTACATTGCGCAACGACTACCGCCCTAAAGAGCAGTGTTTTATGACATGATAGGATAAGCGTTTCCAGCTCAAAATCTGCGATCAATCTTGGCACTTAAAAAACTTTATAAAAGACATTTTATGCCTTTATCAATCCTTTTTATATCCCCTCATCAACCCGCGTGTGACAAGAAAAAATGTGACATGCAAGAAAATGATTTTGATGAATTCACAAAAGAGTTTACAAAGAAAAACTCTTACAAGCCTTCTCTGAAAATGACAACGTAATGAATGATCATGATCAATAAAGTTTCATCATGATAAGATGACACATTGCCTCAGGCGGATATTGTTTCTCTCATTTTCCCTCAAGTTTCATAAGCCCCCTTGAGCACAAAAAAAACCAAAAATAACCCACCATAAAATGCCTCACCCCATGCCCCTCATTCAATATCCCTTCTATGTAAATCTAATATAATTAAGTCTCATATAATCCCATGCAGTCTCATTGTGCTTTGAACACGCCCTTTTCAATGATGAACTTCATCTCTCTAGCACCATGAGATAACTTTAAAGCTTCTGTAACTTTAAAAAAAGCCTTTTTATCCTCTTGACTTCATGAAAACCATCCCCTTCATTTTCTTGACTCACTTGCAATATTAAATCATTATGACAATTGAAAATTGTTCATATATTTTTATATTTTTTCAATGACTTATATATTATTCTCTTATGAGAGTGTAAGCGAATGATTTTTATGGTTTCAAAATGGAAAAGAGCTTGAAATAAGAAAATTTTACGACACCCACGGGCTCTCATTTTAATTGAATAAAGCTATATTAGCTTTATCAATCAAACTGTTGTAAATTCAACAACCAAGAGTTTTAACCAAGCAGTTTTGCAAAAAGCTCTTTGGGTAAACGTCGCGGTTTTGCTTCTTCATTAATCAGAGCAATTTCAACTTTTGCTGTTACCAACGTAGTCGCCTCATGCACAATCGATTGCTCCATAAAAAAGCGTGCTCCTTGGATATGATTAACACGTGTTTTAACGACTAAAAGATGATCAATTTGGGCTGGTCGTAAAAAACTAATTTCCATATGACGCACAACAAAAAACAATTTTTCCCCTTCCCCCCCTGCAGCTAACATTTTATTATTAAAACCGGTATCCCGTAAAAACTCTGAACGTCCTCGTTCAAAAAATTCTAGATAACGCGCATGATAAACCACACCGGAAAAATCTGTATCAGCCACATAAACGCGCACCTGAAAATTATGAAAAGCATTTTTATGATTGCTTTTGAAAGGCGTTATTTCTGTCATTGACTTCATGTCCCGTAAAATCATTTAAGATAGCAAATTGTTTATCAATCAAAAGATTGAACATATTTTTGTGTTGAAGTTGTGAAAAAAAAAACACAAAATTCTCCATCGTCCTAAAGCTTTTCGATCAGAAACAAGAACCAGAAGAACGCTTCTTGTTCTTATAAGAGCTTACGATAAATCATCCGCACAGTTTTTAAAAAAGGTTCCTCAGTCATCTTCCCCATCCCATAAAGTTTTCTGCAGTGATGCATTATCTTGAGCATCAGAAAGTTGCGTACGCTTTTGTATCGACGTTGAAGCAGGCGCAGCAAGTCCTAAATGGCTCCACGCCTTTTCCGTGAGAATGCGTCCTCGAGCCGTTCTCTGAATAAAGCCTTGTTGGAGAAGATAGGGCTCAACGATATCTTCAATCGCATCGCGTGGTTCTGATAAAGCAGCTGCAATGGTTTCAATGCCCACCGGTCCCCCTAGAAAAGTTTCCGCAATCAGCAGCAAATAACGCCGGTCAAGTGGATCAAGCCCAAGATGATCGACCTCAAGGCGCGAAAGCGCTTCATCGGCAATTTTTTGATCAATTTGTTTTGCTTTTTTTACCAAAGCAAAATCACAAACGCGCCGTAAAAGCCGTCCAGCGATGCGTGGGGTCCCCCGTGCTCGGCGTGCAATTTCATGGGCACCATCATCACTGATCTTGACAGCAAAAAGCCGCGCATTACGCTGCACAATATATTCCAATTCCTCTATCGTATAAAAATTAAGACGAATAGGGATGCCAAAACGGTCTCTGAGTGGTGTGGTCAAAAGCCCCAACCGTGTAGTTGCTGCCACTAAAGTAAATTTAGCCAGATCAATTTTAACCGAGCGTGCCGCCGGTCCTTCCCCAATGATCAAATCGAGTTGATAATCTTCCATCGCTGGATAAAGAATTTCTTCAATCGCCGGATTTAAGCGATGAATTTCATCAATAAACAAGACATCGCGTTGTTCAAGATTGGTCAAGAGAGCAGCCAAATCTCCTGCTTTAGCAATAACCGGTCCTGAAGTAGAGCGAAAATTAACCCCTAATTCTTTTGCCATAATTTGTGAAAGTGTTGTTTTTCCCAGTCCCGGTGGTCCTACAAACAAAACGTGATCTAGCGCTTCTTGCCGCGTTTTTGCGGCTTCAATAAATATTTTTAAATTGGCCCGTGCCGCCTCTTGACCAATAAAGTCATCAAGAACTTGTGGTCTTAAGGAACGATCCGGATCGTTGGGAAGGGGCGCAGCTCCTAAAAGGCGTTGATCTTCATCTTTATGCATTGTTACCTTTTATTCAAGTAGGAGAAGAAAGCAATTTGAGACTATGGCGGATCAAGAGGGCAGAAGAAATAGTTTCTCCTTCAAGGCTGTTCATGGAAAGAGCAAGAGCCCTGGCTGCTTGCTCACGTTCAAAGCCTAACTTCATCAACGCAGAAAGCGCATCCTGCGCAGGTTGATCAGCCCTCTCATGCTGCGGAATTGAAATAGTCTTGACCGCTTGTTCAAAGGGGAGCGTTTTACTTTTCAACTCACCCACAATTCTTTCGCTGACTTTTTTACCAACGCCCGGTGCTCGACTAATCATCGCTCCATCGTTTAAAGCAATAGCTTGTGCAAGTTCATCTGGTGATAAAGTGCCCAAGATTGCTAGAGCAACCTTAGCCCCTACGCCTGGAACATTTTGGAGCATACAAAACCACTCCTGTTCAGCTCTTGTCGCAAAACCAAAAAGGCGGATTGCCTCTTCCCGAACATGCGTTTCAATAAAGAGACTTAATGCCTCCCCAACAGAGGGCAAAGAAGGACGCAACCGATTTGAGATAAAAACAACATAGCCCACACCATGAACATCAAGAACGATATAATCCTCAAAGATATGTTCAAGCGTGCCCTTTAACTTGCCAATCATATCGCCATCCCAATCACATCGCTATCCTTGCCTGATAAGATTGCTCAATCCTCTTACGATGCATGCTATGGCAAAGAGCAAGAGCAAGGGCATCTGCCGCATCATTACTATCAAATTCAGCCCGTGGGAGGAGAACTTTTACCATCATATGAATTTGTTCTTTAGCGCCATGCCCAACACCAATAACCGATTTTTTCACCTTATTGGGTGCATACTCAAAAACAGGACACTTTGCCTGTGCAGGAACCAATAGCGCAATCGCACGTGCTTGCCCAAGTTTTAGCGTTGCTGTCGCATCTTTGTTGACAAACACATGTTCCACCGCGGCTTCATGGGGCATAAATTGATGCACAACCTCTGAAAGACCTTTATGGATCTGACAGAGTCTGGAAGCCAGATCACACTTTACATCGGAAGAAACCGTCCCTGCTGCAACAAACTGAAGACGATTACCCGCAAGATCGATAACGCCCCACCCAGTATACCGTAGTCCGGGATCAATGCCTATAATACGAATCGTCTCTGCCATAACCCCCAGTTTATACACTTTTCCCCCTTTTGAATAAAGGCTCGCCCACAAAGAAAACAGCAGTAAAACATAAAACCAGCAAAAAGAGGAGCCTATATCATGAATTAATACAGTATAACACATGAACAAACAGAAGCTTTATGAGATGTAAAAATGCCATCGAACAAAACAATATACACCTTACAAGAAAGCAAAACCAACGCATAAAAAATCCCCTTTTATCTCATCTTTCCCCTTTTATCTCATCTTTAATGTCATAATGATTAAATCATCGAAAGCAAGCACAGAGAGGATTTTGATATATCAATGGCAAAAATTCTTCTCTCTGGATAATATATACGCCATCGAGTCTTTTTTCGTTATACCGCCCAAAGGCTGTCTTCAACAATTCGATTTGTTTTGCCAGCGGATTTTCATCTTCTAAAGTATTGGAAGCGGCTGCTTCCCACCCCGCACGCATAGATTTTATGCGTGCCTCTCAAACGGGCGTGAATGAGCAACAAATTGGCGGAAAATTTCCGGAAGTTCGTTCCAATGAGGCGTTTCAAATTCCAATGAGGGAGTCTGAAGGGAAACTTTGACGATTTCTTTTTTTATTTAGTCTGATGACATTTCCCCTTGGACAAAAGCCAAAAGAATATCCTCTAAGAGCGCCCAAAAGCGGTTTTAAGTAATTCGATTTGTTTTCCTACTGGATTTTCATCTTCTAAAGTACTGGAAGCAGCCGCTTCCCACCCTGCGCGCATATATTTTATGCGAGCTTCTAAACGCAGTGAATGAGCAACAAATTGGCGGAAAATTTCCGGGAGTTCGTTCCAATGAGGGGTTTCAAATTCCAATGAGGGAGTCTGAAGAGAAACTTTGACGATTTCTTTTTTTATTTGTTCTGATGACATTTCCCCTTCGCGCTCTGCCCGAAGAAGAAGGAGTTGAGAGGCTATTTGCATCAGCCGTGTACTTAAATACATCGCCTCTTTTGCATAGAGTGCAGAAATTTCCGCTGAAAGGGAACGCGCGACAACTTTCCCTTCTGAATCGATATAGGCTGCTGTTTTTTCAATCAGCGCCATCGTCTCTTCATAGAGACGATTAAAAGCATTTTCAAAAGCATTATGCTCAATCATGATAATAGGTTCATCATAAGGACGTTTATGTACGCTCACGCTTTTATACTCCAAGGATCAGCACAAAACCACACTGTTCAATATTATATCACTCAATTATATCACTTAACGAACAGAGTCTTAAAAAGTTTCTTTTGTTGCTGTGTGAAATGCTTTTTTTTAAAATGACTACCTCTTTTAATTTTTTTGTGCAATGCGCTTTTTATACTAAGGTTAACGCAGCCGCACAAGGATCATGGGACCGTGTTTTTCTTATAAACGGATCAATTTCCTTGAAAAAGCCCCCTGCAAAGACTGTCGTTTTTCACAATAATAGGCAACACCAAATTGCAGAGCTATCCCCGTTATCATTAAGAGGGTATCGGAAAAAAAGGTTGCTGTCATCACTGTTTTGATAATTTGTCCAAACATCGCAAAAATAGTTCCTGTTACAAAGACCGGTAAACTATGTTTTCCTAAGATTGCTAAAGGATGTTTCTCTGAAACAGAAAACCATTTATTGACGCACGGCAACGAAAGAATAAGAAAAGATAATGCAAGAACATGGAGCAAACGTGGCAAGCTTAAAAAAGTTTTATTAAAGTTGAGCAATGGGGAAGACCAGCCCAACCAACCCAAAATGCCCCACCAGTTTAAGCGAACCCATAATAGTGCCACCAAGAGATAACCTGCCGCACACATTACCCAAAAAGACTTAAAGGCGATTGTTTTTCCTTGTTTAAGCGCTAAAGTACTGGTCAAGCCTATGACAAACAAGAATTGCCAAGACAAAGGGTTCAAAAACCATTTTCCCTTTATAGGATAAGAAGGAGGGGCAATTTTATACAGTCCGCAGATGAGATAGAGTATAAATGAGCCCAAAAGCAGCCACTTTGTCTGTTTACGCCCCACATATAGGATAAAAGGTGCAAAAAACATCAAAACCATATAAAGCGGCAGAATATTATTATAGCCTAATTGATGTCCCAAGCTTAAACTATGCAAAAATGCTGTAAGCGGCTGTGCGACAAAAAGCCCCATATTGTTCATTGCTAACAGTTTTTCTGTTCTCCATAAGAAAAAGGCCCCTAAAAATAGGCTTAATGTGACAAAAGTAGTCAAAAGATATGCGCCATAGAGCTGCAAAGCCCTATACCAAAATTTACGTAGAATGAAGGAAAAAGGCTTCTTCTGTAACCGCGCATGAAAGCTTAAGCCCAGCGAAACGCCTGAAAGCAAAACAAAAACTTCTGCAGAATCAGAAAAGCCAAAATTTTTGTGGGTTATATGCTCATAGAGCGTTCCGGGAATATGGTTGATAAAAATCGTCAATAAAGCTAAAGAACGAAAAACATCAATGCGTGTATCACGACGAAAAGGCTGCGTCTTATGATCAACAACGGCTTGGTATTTCATAAAAATGGACTCCCACGCGTCACAAAACTTTGAAGTTACATAAAATGGTGGTTACCCTTATCGCAAACAAGCATGAAAAGGATGAAACTTTAATTTTTAAGAGTCAAGTTTCTTTTTAAGTATTTATTTTTAAAAGGCAAAAGAACTAAAATGACCACACGTATATCACAATAAAAAGGCGCCATCTTATGCTTAACAATACACTCATATATCATCAATAGATTCCCATAGGTTACAAAGCTCTTAAAGCCATATGAAAAAGGCATTAGGATCATCCGCAAACAAAGGAAGGATGAAACTTTAACTTTTAAGTATTATTTTTTTAAAGAGATATTATTTTTTAAAAGACTGGGATATGGTATGACACAACGAAAAAATAAACAGATTGAATCCCCTCTTTTTCCTCAATTGGTTTTAACCCTTGATGTTCGGCGCAATATTACACACAGCTTTTTGCATCCTATTTTGCAAACAAAATCTTTTGCCTGTGTCATCCTTTACGATTCTGAACAGCAGAGAGATGATGGCTCTTTTTTACAAAAACAGGCTCAAACTTACGCAGAAGATATTCAAAACAATGATGCCGCTCTTCTTATCGCTGGTGACAGCCGCATTGCTGGACGTATAAAGGCTGATGGATTGCACATAGAAGATGATCTTAACGCTCTTGAAAGCTTTAAAAATCAGCAAAAGGAACAAAAAATCATCGGCTTTGGCAATCTACGCAATCGCCATAGTGCTATGCTTGCAGCAGAAACAGGGATTGATTATCTTCTCTTTGGCAAATTAGGGGCTGATAAAAAACCCCAAGCGCACCCTCGCAATCTTCAGTTAGCTACATGGTGGGCAGAAATTATGGAAACCCCCGCCATTATTCAAGCCGGCAGTGATTTTGCAACTTTTGATGAAGCCTTAAAAACGGGATGTGAATTCATTGCCATGGAAGAAGTTATTTTAGGGAACGACAATCCTTTACACCTGCTTCAACTTTGCCAAGAAAAATGTAAAAACACGCCCTTGTAAAACGCCTCCTTTTTTAATTGACTCTTGTGAAAGAAAAAGCCCCCCAGATTAAAGCATACTCAAAACACGCGCCCCACCCCACCAAACCTTACAGACACGCACATTCTATAGACTAAAAAGAACCGCCCCGCCCTTCTTTAAACAGCAAGCGATTGTGTAAGTTTTGATGAAGAGACCGCCTGCGAATTCATTGCCGTGAAAGAAATCATCTGTACCTACGATAATCTTTTCATAGTGCTTGAAATGATAAAAGAAAAATCATAACAATGTATTATACAAACCAAACCATTACGATCGCGGGAAATCATCGTTTTTTATATTCATAATGAATACCAACAACTGATGATAGAATATGCGGGGGACATAAAAAATGGAATACAAATACAGAGGAACGTTTAAAGATCTTGGCGATATAATTTTCAACGCTGGCTATTGGATTTTAGGAGGTAAACTTCTACAAGATAAATCGCCAAAAGCATATAGGATCGAAACCTTCTGTGGCGGAATTGTTATTTGGTTTGAGAGCACAGGAAAAATTGTCTTTCAAGGCAAAACTCACATAGCAAAAAAGCTAAAAGAAGTTTTGACTCCATATCTAGAAGAAACATTAACGAATCCTTCTCCAAAGATCGCTTCCGATACATCAAATAAAAAAATTTTTATCGTTCATGGTCATGATCATGGCTCCTTAACAAAGCTTGAAAATACTCTTCTCAGGCTTAGGCTCGATCCATACATCTTGCAAAATACAAGTGGTATTGGTCTAACCATCATTGAAACTTTGAAAAAAGAAATTTGTAAGGATTCTATAGGGTTTAGTATTGTATTGCTAACGCCCGATGATATAGGCTATGCTAGATCTGACGGTGAAACAAAAGCGCAATTTCGTGCGCGACAAAATGTTATTTTTGAAATGGGCATGTTAACCGCTGTGCTTCCTCTTGAGAGAATTGCTATTTTATACAAAGAAGGCGTTGAATTGCCTTCAGATGTTAATGGAGTTTACTACCTTTCTTTTAAAGAAGACGTAAAAGAAACATATCTCAAACTTATGAAGCGGTTAAAGGCAGCTGGCTTCCATATAGATGCAGATGCAATTGATGCATTATGAATTTAAACAATACTCATCTTTAATTTTGAAAGTACACGCCCAAACCACATGGGCACCCCACCACTTCCCACAGACATACACATTCTGTAGACACCAAATTACCCCCCGCTCTTCTTCAAACAGCAAGCGATTGCGCAGATTTTGATGAAGAAACCGCTTGTGAATTCATTACCGTGGACGAAATCATTTTACCGCTTTCAACAAACACGGAGGTAGATGTCATGATTTTGGGGCTCGTTCCAGAGAGGTTGAGAGGCGAGAATAGCCTCTCATTAAAAAAACAAATTTTATAAGTCAAAAAACTATTTTTATTTGCCAATCTTCTGAAATTACTTTACACATTAAAAGGTGTTTTGGTCGCATACGCAACGACCAATAGGGCCTTGAAAACCCGAAAACTCAAACATGAATCTACCCCACTTTGCAGGTATCCTAGAATTCTGGGAGTTTATGCACTGTCTAGGTGCTTACCAGCACTAAAAGCAAAAAAGGCTGATTAGGTTTCAGTATTTTCAAGCTCTCGGAATACGCATAAGAGGCGCTCGCAACCGGCGGGAGGAAAAATGCAATCTCAAAATCTTAATATTGATCTTTTGGTTGGCAAAAAAATTCGTTTGAGACGAAAAATACTTAAAATGTCTCAAAAAACCTTGGGGGATGCTTTAGGCGTCAGTTTCCAACAAATTCAAAAATATGAAAATGGCTTAAATCGCATAAGTGCAGGGCGTTTAATGGAAATTTCCGATATTTTGAATGTTCCGATTTCCTTTTTTTATGCGGATATCACCACAAAACAACAACCTCCATACCATCACGATGAAATTATCTCGAACACTGAAGAATACCTGTTGCTCAAAAAATTTAGAGTGCTAACAACAGTAAAACAGAAAGCAATTTTGCAGTTACTCTCGGATGAGAATGCAAGCTAACATCATGTAACTCGTGCACACCACGTTCTCGATAACGCGATACACACTATAGAGCCTATACGCTCTCTTCTCCTCAACATTTCACGTTTTTCATAAGCAGTTCTTCATAAGCAGTTTATTGTGTATTTGTAAAAATAGCCTCATGGTAGACGCTTTTTTATTTTAGGGTGATGCATATTGATAAGAGAAGGTACCTCTGTTAGTCATTCTTTCATTATCGTTGTAAAGGTGTTTAAAATAGCACTGTTTAAAACAGTCTGGTTCTTATCAACGTTTATGCTATCTTTATAAAGGGACCTAAAAACCTCCCTTAACTGAAATGAAAAATAAGAAAGCCATGGGATTTTGATGCGGCTTGTAATGATGAAAAAAAAATGTGAAAATTCTGATCGATAATGAGGAGGAGATATCGATGATTAAGAGAGGTTTTAAACTGCTTATCCTAGGAATGATAGGGCTTACAAGTTCTGTTATAAATTCTGCTGGAAACACTGATGAATCCGAAAATTTTGAACACTCTTTCAATACGATTCAAGAATCTTCCCCCCCAGAAGAACCTTTTCACCCCTTAAAAGCTGGAGACTATGACCAAGCCTATGACTATTACATCCAAGGCTATTATTTAAAAGCTTTTCGAGAAGCCCTTCGACGCGCTGAAAAAAATGATCCTTTTGCGCAAACGCTTCTTGCCCGAATTTATATGGAGGGATGTGCTGTTCCTGTTGATGGGGCACGGGCTGCTTTATGGTTTGAACGCGCTGCAAAACAAGGAGAACCCCAAGCGCAACTTCGCTATGGGCTTATGTTGTTTGATGGAAATTTTGTAAAACAAAATCAAGAACTTGGTGCACAGTTTATTCGAAAAGCTGTCAAGGCAGGCGTTAAGGAAGCTTATTTTTATTATGGACAATTGCTTCTTTATAAAGCCTCCCAGGAAAAACAAAATCTTCCCGGCGTTTCTTCTTCAAGCCATGAAAATGAAGCCATCGAGCAAGCTTTAAAATGGTACCTAAAAGGGGCTGCTCTTGGAGATGCTGAAGCTGCTTTTGCGGCGGCAAAAATTCTTTCCTTAGGCACATTAAATCGACCAAAGGATGATCGTAATGCCCGCAAACTGATGGAAGCCGCGGCTCAAAACAACCACTTAAAAGCGCAACTTTATTTAGCAAAATGGCTGATAGAGGGCCGTGGAGGAGAAAAAGATTTTGACCATGCCTTTCATTTGCTGCTTCACAATGCCACCAACATGGTTGCCCCTGCTCAAATTTCTCTTGCAAGACTTTATCGAGACGGCATCGGAACAAAAGGCGATATAATAATGGCAGCAGCATGGTATATGCTTGCAAAGGAAGCCAAAATGCAAGCCCCTGATCTTGAAAAAATGCTCCAAGGTATGGACAACAAACAACAAGAAAAGGCGCGCAAAGAAGCAATAAAGCTCCTTCCTGTTTTTTAAAATGCCCTGTATCATTTGCTGAACACTATCCAATGTGCAAAATAAGCTATCCGCTTGTAAAATATTGTTCTCAAAATATGGAAAGATCAGAGGATCAAAAGAGCGCTGCTTTCTTTGTCTATAAATGAAAAACACAGCACTTCTCGTTTAAAAAGCTGTTTTTTATTGCCAATCTGCTGAAATTACTTTACACATTAAAAGGTGTTTTGGTCGCCTACATGGCGACCAATAGGGCCTTGAAAGCCCAAAACCTAAGCATGAATTTATCCCACTGTGTGGGTATCCCGGAATTCCGGGAGTTTTTGCACTGTCCAGGTGCTTACCAGCACTAAAAGCAAAAAAGCTGATTTGAGTTCAGTGTTTTAGACTCCCAGAATACGCATAGGAGGTGCTTGCACTAAGCGGGGGGCAAATGCAATCCCAAAATCTTAATATTGATCTTTTGGTCGGCAAAAAAATTCGCTTAAGACGAAAAATACTTAAAATGTCTCAAAAAACCTTAGGGGATGCTTTAGGGGTCAGTTTCCAACAAATTCAAAAATATGAAAATGGCTTAAATCGCGTAAGTGCAGGGCGTTTAATGGAAATTTCCGATATTTTGAATGTTCCGATTTCCTTTTTTTATGCAGATATCACCACAAAACAACACCCTCCATACCATCACGATGAAGTCATCTCGAACACTGAAGAATACCTGTTGCTTAAAAGATTTAGAACGCTCACCACTCTAAAAAAGAAAGCCTTTTTACAGCTCATTATGGATGAGAATGCAAGCTAACACCACGCACTAGCACACCACATTCTCTATAAAACGAAACGCGCTATAAGGTGCACCACGCTCTTTTCTTACCTCATACACCTTTAAAGGACACAAAGCCCCTTCCCGATCCAATTTCTCAGCAATCAGGCTTCTCAGAACACAACTCCGCTTTCCGTTTCATGGGATTGATTTCACAAGATTATTCGGACAAGTTTCCCCGCACAATATCCACGCGTCATTCTCATAAAACAACGCCTCATGGTTTTACAAAATTTCTATCACCAGTATTTCTATCATCCGTCTCAATGAGATTTTACAACACAACGGAATAAATTTCCCCAAAATCCTCAAAAGTCTCAAAAATTTTTGTGCAATTTTTTAAAAAGCTTGCGTCTTGGCACTTTTTATGGTCTTGCAAAGAACTGAAAAGCAAAAATACATCAAGGTCCCTTTTGTCCTTAAGCTTTTCTCTGCAAAGCTCATAAGAAAACTTATGAGAAAACCCCATGAGCAAATCCATGGTAAGACAGATGAAAAGCCCACAAAGACCATGAGGAAACCGCAAAACGAACAAGAGGTTTTGAACCTAAAAACAACAAAAGAGTTTACTGTTAAGGCAGCAAAAAAAGCGCCGTAAGGACAAAGTAAGAAAACTCTTTTTGCAAGAATAGAATTGGATAGAAACGATGAAAATTAATGGCAATGAAATTCGCCCTGGTAATGTGATTGAGCATCAAGGAAGCTTATGGGTTGCTGTGAAATGCAACGCCGTAAAACCTGGAAAAGGTGGTGCATTTAATCAAGTTGAGCTAAAAAATTTGCTTGATGGTACAAAACTCAATGAACGTTTTCGTTCTGCTGAAACGGTAGAGCGCGTACGCCTTGAACAAAAGGATTTTACCTTTCTCTATCAACAAGGGGATGCCCTCGTCTTTATGGATTCAGAATCGTATGAACAATTGGAATTGCAAAAAGATTTTGTTGGAGAACGTGCTGCTTTCTTGCAAGATGGGATGACTGTCACAGTTGAACTTTATCAAGAAAAGCCTATCGGCATTTCCCTTCCTGATCAAGTTGCTGTCACGATTGTGGAAGCTGATCCAGCTCTCAAAGGACAAACGGTGACCTCCTCTTATAAACCCGCCATTCTTGAAAATGGGATTCGTATTCTTGTTCCCCCTTTTATGAATGCCGGTGAGCGTATCATTGTCGACACCAACGAGTTGATCTATTTGCGTCGTGCAAATGAAAAAGATAAATAAAGGAACAACAAGATGGCCCATTCTGCAATCATGAATGTCATGGTGCAAGCTGCCATGAAAGCAGGACGCTCGCTCGTGCGTGATTATGGTGAAGTACAAAATTTGCAAGTGTCTTTGAAAGGGCCAGCCGATTACGTCAGTCAAGCAGACCGTAAAGCGGAAAAAATTATTTTCACTGAACTGAGCAAAGCACGCCCTAAATTTGGTTTTCTGATGGAAGAATCTAAAGAAATCATTGGAGAAGATTCACAACATCGTTTTATCGTTGACCCTTTAGATGGCACCACAAATTTTCTCCATGGCATTCCTTTTTTTGCCGTTTCCATTGCTTTAGAAAGCCAAGGCAAAATCGTTGCGGGGGTCATTTACAACCCGGTAAGTGATGAACTCTTTACCGCAGAGCGGGGTAGTGGTGCTTTTTTCAATGACCGGCGCTGTCGTGTTTCTGCGCGGCGCAGACTAGAAGATTGTGTCATTGCCACAGGCATGCCTCATTTTGGCCGCCCAGGTCATGGAACCTATCTCATTGAATTGCGCAATGTCATGATGGAAGTTGCTGGCCTTCGCCGTTTTGGCGCAGCAGCCCTTGATTTAGCCTATGTTGCAGCAGGTCGAACCGATGGCTATTGGGAAGACAACCTGCAAATTTGGGATATGGCTGCTGGAATCTTGATGGTTCGTGAAGCCGGTGGTTTTGTCACCGATAAAGAAGGCGGTGATGACATATTCCGCAAAAAGAATATCCTCGCCGGCAATGAACACATTCGCACCAAATTAGAAAGAATTCTCAAAAAAGGTATTTAAACCTCAAAAACAATTTTTAATGTGTCATCGCCAATTCACGGGCTTATTTTAAAGAGACATCTCTCAAGACACCCAAACCCATTTCGCCACTACGTCCGTGAATAATAGATAGTGGTAAATCCATTGATCACCACCACCTCTACGCTTATGAAGTAACAAGCCAGCACCATCGTTATATTTGCCAACTCGTGGATGTTGCCGAGAGCCCTTGCATTAAGAAGGTTCATAAGAGCCATTTTTAATCCTGTCTTATACAAATTTATCCACACACTCATCCCACTTTTAACGTACAAGCGAATGGTTTTGATTGATTTAACATAGAGAGAATTTAAATAAGACAATCTTAAGATATTCGAGACTCTCATTCAACATACAAAACAGTGAATTATCATTATAAATCAATGTATCATTGCCATTACCCCATTTTCTGTTGCCAAAGTCATGAGCCCTCTCTCATCAAATTGCGCAATGTGATGATAAAAGCCTCAAATCTTCCTCATTTTAGCACTGCTGCTCTTGATTAAGCCTATATTGCCACTCGCCAAACCAATGGCTTTTGGGAAGACAGCTCACAAATTTGCAATAAAACGATCCACATACTGATAATTCACAAAACCACCGGTTTTGTCACGGATAAAGAAAGTAGCAATGATATCTTCCGCAAAAAAAATATCCTCGCCGGCAATGAACAGATACGCACTAAGCTAGAGAAGAGCCTTTTAAAAAAGCTTAAACTTTATAATCTTTAAAAAACCCGTTAAGGCTCCTTAAAATCGGTCCCCCTCCTTAAAATTTTATAAAATCTTAAAAAAAACAATGTGGAAGGAAGCTCTCAATTTTCTTTACAGACACAACAGAAAATAACCCATGAGATAATGACAAAACACCTTCACCAAACAATCAACACCCCCCCCTAAAGATTCAATGACAACTTAGCCAATATTATTAAACCTCCTGTTGTTTCATCGACCTCCCCTACAAACACGCTAAAAAGAAACATCGCAACAAAACACTTCAAGAGCAACAAGCACACCAAAAACAAGTCCCCTCCTCCTCTTAAGAAATCCCCCTACACAGCGCAAAAGCTTGCCTCCAAACGCCTCTCCTCTCTGCTAAGAGCTGTCACATATACCTCTCACTGCTTTTCAATATTTTTTATAAAAATACGCAATTATACAAGTTTCCATGAATATACTCATTCATATAACAACGACCAACCTCTCCCTCTTTTAATTCTTATTCCAAATACTGTATCAAATACGCATGGGATTTATAAAAACGCACATTTTTATTCTCGAGAATTGCTTCCTGCATTTCTCTCATAAACTGTTTTTCCTCCTTTTCGAGTTCCTTTTCCAGTGCCTCCACCTTCTCATCACCGAAAATGACTTTTAATTTTTCTTTTGAATTTCCTATTTTGACAAGCATTTTCCAAAAGATCCATTGATTATCACATTTCTTACTTGCCCCCTTCATCCATTCTCTAACACCTAATTTATAAGCTTTTTCAAATGTCGGAGTCTCTTTAGCAATGCACAAACCTTTTTTCTTTTCCTTATCTCTTTCTCTATAAACATCAATGTCATATCTGACTGTGGAAGAAAGACAATCTTCATCAAAGGCAATATATCCTTCTTTCACCGTATCAATAAGCTGCTTATAGTAAATCAAAGTTTTTCTTGCCGCTTTATAAGCATTAGAAATATCATACAATAATGACAGAAGTTCTCTCTTACAAATGCATAGTAATTCAGAATCCCCCGGCATATTATAATACCAGCGCGGCAGGATCTTTTCTAGCGTTTCATATTCTGTGTATTTAGGTATATCTTCAAAGTAGATTTCCATAGATGCTAGCTCTTCATAACGCCCTGAAGCTTTATCTTTTTGTTGTTGTTCGTATTCCGCTGTAATCATATCATCAATCATATATAACCACCAATGAAACAACAACATCGTAGGCTTATACTGCTTTTTTTTCGTAAGAGGATTTACAAATTTTCGCAATTTTATGCCATTCTGCCTCATTAATCGTACGACTTTACGATAAGTTTGCTTAAAAATTGGGCGCCTCATTAATTCATTTATTCTTTCAATCTGCTCAGTAGTAAATTCTACTCTCAGCGCATCCTCATAAAGAAAAAATGTATCTGCATATCCTTGAGCACAAATATCTTTCACCACCACCGGATGTTGCTGTTCGCTAATTTGAGAAAAGTCTCCAGGACTTTTTATCTCCAGTATACTTCTCTCCCATTGCCTTACTCCCTCATCCCATTGTTTAATCCATTCTTGTGATATTTTTCGCGTTTTTTGAAAAAGCCTTTGCTCTCCCTGTGCAAGAATATTTTGATATATCGCACACTCTCGATCTTTTAGCTGCAGCAATTTCTCATATTGCTCAATTTGTTCACTTAATTGCTTTTTCTGATAATTGGCAAGTGCCAGAATTAAATTCTCTATAAAATAGGCTATAATTGCTACAATTAACAAGGTCTTCATTGAGAATTCGAAATACCAAAGCGCACCGAGTATGATGATAAATAAAATCGTATCGCCGAATCCTGCATTCCAGCCTTTCTCTATTGCCTTCCAAAGTCCGTAAATTATAATTCCTGCTATGATTATTCCTACTATAACTATGACAGTATCGTGATCACTCATTTTGGCTCTCTTTTTTCCTCATCAACATTTCATACAGCTCTCTCATCAATCCCTCGATATAGTATCATTATGTGTATATATGATTCACAATATTCTACATATACTATTTTAATAGAAGTTGTATACAAAATATAGATGTTCCTATTAAGAAATACAACAATTTGTATTTAATTATACTGCTTTGGTGATTGATGCACTTTAAAGAAAAGCCAGCCCTCAAAAT
This sequence comes from Bartonella sp. ML70XJBT, assembly GCF_028618425.1. Lineage (NCBI taxonomy): Bacteria > Pseudomonadati > Pseudomonadota > Alphaproteobacteria > Hyphomicrobiales > Bartonellaceae > Bartonella > Bartonella sp. ML70XJBT. The sequence continues at coordinate 89,949 of NZ_JAQISX010000006.1, read as the reverse complement.
TGATAAGCATGACTTAAAAAAGAGTGCTGTTTATTGCCCTTAAAGAGACGGCTCTTGTATCAAGATCTCTTATTCGGGTGAAAATTGCAATTTTGCAAGATAAGCATAAGCGCCATTTTTTGCCACAAGTTCGGCATGGGTTCCCTCTTCCACAAGGACACCTTTCTCCATCACAAGAATACGATCCGCTTTTAAAATTGTTGCCAAACGGTGCGCAATCACCAATGTTGTGCGTTTTTTCATCAGCCCTTCTAAGGCTTCTTGCACAAGTCTTTCACTGTTTGCATCTAAAGCAGATGTTGCTTCATCAAGCAGTAAGAGGGGTGCATTTCTTAAAATTGCCCGCGCAATACCGATGCGCTGCTTCTGCCCCCCTGAAAGCATGGTGCCGCGTTCTCCCACTTGTGTATCCAAGCCATCAGGTAAAGATTCAATAAATTCAAGGGCATTAGCAGCTTTAGCAGCAGCAATAATATCCTCTTCCATAGCATTTTCAGTCCCGAAAACAATATTATCGCGCAATGTACCATCAAAAATAGCAACATCTTGGGGAACATAAGAAATTGCACCACGTAAATCCTTTAAAGAGAGGCGATCAATCTCCACACCATCAAGTCGAATTCTTCCACTTGTTGGGTCATAAAAACGCAAGATTAAAGAAAAAAGTGTGCTTTTTCCTGCCCCTGAAGCGCCAACAAAAGCAACCGTTTCACCAGCTTTGATAGAAAAGGAAAGCGCGCGTAAAATCTTCTCTTGCGGTCTAGAGGGATAAGTAAAATCAACATGATCAAAAACAAGTTCACCTCGAACAGGTTTTGTCAAAGAGACAGGATCTTTAGGCGCTAAAATCATGGGTTGTTCTTGCAATAATTCAGCCAATCGTTCAGCAGCGCCTGCGGCTTGGATTAATTCAGCCCCCAATTCCGATAATTGCGCAAAGGTTGAGGCACCAAAAACGGCATAAAGGACAAATTGCCCTAAAGTGCCCCCTGTCATCGTTCCATTCAAAACATCACGCGATCCAATCCACAACACAGCAACCACACTGCTAAACACAAGAAAAATGGCAAAGCCCGTAAAAAAGGAACGCAAAATCACAGAAGTCCGCGCTGTCTGAAAGGCGCGTTCTACCAACTGAGAAAAACGTGTCGAAACAAGTTTTTCAGCAGTAAAAGCTTGCACCGTGCGAATAGCACTGACCTGTTCTGTTGCCACAGCATTGGCATCAGCAAGACGATCTTGCGCCGCACGCGTACACGCACGAACTTTGCGTCCAAAAACCACCAAAGGAATTGCCACAACAGGAATAGCAGCCAGAACCAGCAGAGATAATTTAGCATTGGTGATCACCATCATCACGACAGCGCCGATCACGATAATCAGCTGACGCAAAGCCGTAGAGGCGGTTGAGCCAACGGCCAATTTTATTTGTGTTGTATCTGTTAGAAGTCTTGAAACAATCTCGCCTGAATGCGACCGATCAAAAAAAGCAGGAGAAAGTTTCATAATATGGACAAATACATCACGCCGTAAATCGGCAACAATCCGTTCTCCCAATGTGATAACACAATAATAACGGCAAGCTGAAGAAAAGGCGAGAATCAAAGCTAATCCAAACAAAATTGCGAAATAAAAATTGATATATCCATGGCTTGAATGAGAAAAACCATGATCAAACATTTGGCGGATCGCTATGGGCAAAGCTAATGTGACAAGAGCTGCAACAGATAAAGCAACAAAAGCAAATATAAACAACCAGCGATAGCGCAAAAGATAAGGAACAAAAATGGCAAGCGAAGAGAATGAAGATTTTTTAAGAGAAGGCTTTGTAGATTTTTCTGAATGATGATATAATTTCATAAAACTTCGCTCACTCTATTAAATGATTTAAACACGTGACACAATGATGCATCTTGAACACTTGTTTTTTGATGCATGCTCAGCTATAGGAATAAATACTTTAATCAGTGTATCAAAAAGACAAAGGAAGCGCACTTAAAAAATCGAGTAAGTGTTCTTTCATTCTATAAACGCAAAAGGTTTGACGCATGAAAGCGAATATTCATCCTAACTATCATAAAATTACCGTTGTTATGACGGATGGAACCCAATATACAACGCGCTCCACTTGGGGAAAAGAAGGGGATACCCTTAATTTAGACATTGATCCAAGAACGCATCCCGCATGGACAGGTGGGTCGCAGACACTCGTAGACCGTGGCGGACGCCTTTCTAAGTTCAAAAATCGTTTTGGCAATATCGGTATGTAAAAAACTCATTCTCATGAGGCATAAACATTTCAAATAAAACGATTGCAAACAGTTCATCTTTTTTGAACTGAAAATACCCATGAAGAGGACATTCTTGCCGCTGCTCAAGCGGCTAATGCACTTGAACTTATTCAAGCTTTACCAGATAGCTTGGTGACAAAAGTCAGAGAGCGTGGTACCATCCTTTCTTAAAGGCAAAACAACGCATGAGTATTGCACGTGCGATTTTTAAAATGCCCCCTTTGTTGCAATCTGGCACCATCATTAATTTGCCAAATCCCAATGTTGCTACAGCCCTTGGTACTTAAGATATTCCATTATGGGCATTTTACTTTATAGTTTTTATCCATAAGGGCTTCCCCCCGCTTGTAACGTGCAAGCGAATGGTTTTGGTTGATTCAACATAAAAACAGATTTGAAACGAGAGAATTCTCCAATGTTTGGAACTCTCATTCATTATACAAAACAATGAATTATTATAAATAAAAGCGTTGCTGCTTAATTGAGCAACATCTGCTTTAGATGCAAACAGTGAAAAGTTGGTGCAAAAAGCCTTAGAAGGCTTGATGGAAAATCGTATAACTTTGATAAGTGCTCACCGTTTGGCAATAATTTTAAAAGCGGATCGTATTCTCGTGATGGATAAAGGCGTCCTTGTGAAAGAGGGAGCCTATGCTGAACTTGTGGCAAAAAATGGTGTTTATGCTTATCTCGCAAAACTGCAACTTTCACCCAAATAAGAGCTCTTGATACAAGAGCAGTACTTTTAAGGGCATAAATACCACTCTTTACAGCCATGCTTATCAATTTAAAAGGGCTCATGGAAAAAGAGGAACAAGAATTGAGATGTTTTTCTTCTTAAATTCTGGCTGTTCTTTTCTCTGCGTGAGAAGAATCATTTTTTATAAAAACGCTTCCTTTGTGTGCAGAATATAAAACGATAGCAAGTTAGTCTCTATGGATCATTAAGGTGTGCAAAGAGCTCTCTTCATAACGGCACTGTCATGTTGATTTATAAGGATAAATTCATTGTTTTTCATGAGAGATCATCATATCATAGGATTTTCTCATATCAACGCCCCATAGTGAATCACACAAAATCTCTTGCTTAGACATCACACAATAGGTAATCAACTAATTCGACATCTATACCCACAAAGCGAAATATTACGTGCCAATTTTCCTTTATAGTCATTAACCAAGAGCCTTCAAAATGACCTTTTAGCAAATAGAGCTAAAAGGATGAATCATTCAAAAATTATTTTATGATATAGCTCTATCACGAGCATCTAAAATACGCCTTTGTTGCTAAATATAAACGACTTTTCCCCTTATAGCGTATTAGTTTTTTAGAAGGCTTTAGACCCTTTATATTAAAATCAAAAAATCATAATTGGATTATATTGCATAAAGATGCTTTCTCAATTTTCCATTTAGCACACGATAACATACCATTTAGGCCCCCTGAGAAGCTTTCTCCCCTTATAGCATAATTTCATAAGCCGCGTGAAAAGAACACGATAAGCCGTTTTGAGGTCTTAAGATCAAAAGATACGGTTAATCCACCCTATAAGACTTCCTTTGAGCTTTTAAGGTCCCCAAGATTTGTTATAGTCCCTTCATTAAATGCAGCTCTAATGGCATGATAGAGAGCATTTATTAAGAATTTGAGAGGCTGTCCGCCTCTCATTTTGATTTATACACAACCAAAGTACGCTCTCTTTATTCAGGGAGAATAAGAACATACCCTGGAGGCGCTAAACGGTATAAGAGAGCATCATACCCCCACATAGCATACATGCTGCAAACAGAAAAAACGCCTTCACCAATTGCTAAGGGTAATGTGAGCGATATACCGGCTTCATCTGCTGTTGCTTCGCGACGTTCTAAGAGATATCCAAAAAAAAAGAAAAGGCACGCGAATCCACTCGCACCCGCAAAGAATTTTAGTACGATATGAACCAATCCACGCATATTGAATAGGATAAGAAAAATTGTAAAAATAAACACGCTGAATATTCCAGCGAATACCCCACATACGATATGGCAAAATTTTCGCATCATAATTGCAGAAACGCTCTTTTCTGCGTATCGATTTTTTTTGGTGCTTGTATTCTTAGAAGATATGCTGTCCACAACTCCCCCCTCGATTTTAAAGCCAAAATGCTACGAAATTAATTTTTTATAATGATATCATCATAAAAGACAAGAAAAATTTATTCATTTTAACGAAAAAAGAAGTGTTTTATTGAGATATATTTTCTTTCGCAAGAGTTATTCAACCCGTTTGTCAATGACAAGATGACCTCCATTGAAAAGAAAGCTATCCTGACGCACAAAATCTTCATAAGCTGTATGTCTAATCTACTTAGAAATCACAACTCCCCAATCGAGCCGCTTATCTGCTTTTGAAACTGCAATCAAATGGATTTCTGCTGATGATAAACAATGATAGCATGAAAAAAGAAAATATCACAATATCAAACTCTTCAATATAAGATCATCTTTATGATTTTTATTTAAAAAGTAAGCACCCCCCCTCATGAGCGATAACACACTGCTGCGCATTCATAAATTTTCTTTAAAGCACCATCTCCCCTTCCTATAAACGCACCTCTCCCGCAATCTTACCTCACAATGCCACGCATAAAGACTTTTAAAACGCCCAAGGAGAAAACTCTCTAACAAAGCTTTCAAACCTAAAACGCCCCCATCATTTTTATCATGATGAGAGTTCCAAAATCACGCAGAAACAGGCAAAATATCCCCGCATTTAAGCATAGAGCAATTCAAGTGCTTTCCTTTTCTTGGCTCTTTTGTCCCCTGTTCTTTTGTCCTTTGTCCTAAAGCGCCAAATGGTTCATCCGCGCACGATGATAAAATGCCTTTTGGGCAACAGCAATATTTTCATGGCAACCAGCCCATGCTTTTAAAGCAGCCGCTTGCAAGGCGCGTCGATCAAGAAAAGGTCAATTTCCAAGGCAAAGCGCCCAAAGAATTCATAGCCGATAAATGTGCCGTTACTTCCTGATCAGATAGCCCGAAAGACAAGAAAAGCAATTCTTAAGAACAGCGGAAGGGACAGTTTGTTTAAGCACACGGACGGTCTTTTCAGCGACCTCTTCAACACCAGCCTTGGCGTACATCCTTATCCCCAATCACCCTATTGGGCTTTAAAATCATTCCCTCTAAAATAACACGGGCTTCAAATAATTCTTTAAAGACAGTTGTCAAAACAGTGCGTGTCACCTCAAAGCAACGAGCAATGGAATGCTGACACGATGATCCATCCATTAGCACTGACCATTCAACAATCGGCACACTCCTATCTCGAAATTATTAAACCAAAAAAAGAACTATACTCTTATATCAAAGATATCAAAAAACACAATTCGCAAGAGCTTGTGCACTTTGATTGCCTTCTTAGCTAGCAAAACGTTTGCATCAAGGACAATCACCGCACAACCCTTATGGGAATTCAAGTCTAGAGCAATTCAAGCGCTTTCCTTTTCTTGGCTCTTTGTCCATTGTCCTAAAGCAGCCAAATGGTTCATCCGCGCACGATGACAAAATGCCTTTTGCGCAACAGCAATATTTTCATGGCGACCAGCCCATGCTTTTAAAGCAGCCGCTTGCAATGCCCGTCCATAAGAAAAAGTCAATTTCCAAGGCAATGCCCCTAAACTATTCATGGCAGACAAATGAGCTGTCGCTTCTTGATCTGATTGTCCTCCAGAGAGAAAAGCAATTCCTGGAACAGCACAAGGGACAGTTTGTTTAAGCACACGAACGGTCTTTTCAGCCACCTCTTCAACACCAGCCTTGCGCGCATCCTTGCCATCAATCACCATATTGGGTTTTAAAATCATCCCCTCTAAAACAACACGGGCTTCAAACAATTCTTTAAAGACAGTTGTCAAAACAGCGCGTGTCACCTCAAAGCAACGGGCAATGGAATGCTGACACGATGGTCCATCCATCAGCACCTCCGGTTCAACAATCGGCACAATATTGAGTTCCTGACATAAAGCAGCATAACGGGCAAGAGCTTGTGCATTTTGATTAATGGCGCTTCTTGTTGGCAGCGTGTGTGCATCAATGGCAATCACCGCACGCCATTTCGCAAAACGGGCGCCCAAAGCATAATAGTCTTTTAACCGCTCACGGAGACCATCCAACCCTTCAGTAATTGTCTCTTGGGGAAAAGCAGCCAAGGGCTTAGCACCGGTATCCACTTTAATTCCTGGTAAAGTGCCCGCCTCCCGAATAAGATCCGTCAACATTTGCCCTGTTGATGCTTTTTGTCGAATGGTTTCATCAAATAAAATAACACCAGAGATAGCACTTTCCATAGCTTCTTTTGCGCTAAAAAGCATTTCACGATAAGCACGGCGGTTATCCTCATTGGACTCAACACCAATGCTTTCAAAACGCTTACCAATTGTTGCCGTACTTTCATCGGCAGCCAAAATACCCTTACCAGCATGCACCAGAGAAAGTGCTATATCTTCAAGACGTTCATTCATAAAAAATTCCTCTTTATTTTATCGCATTTTCAACATCAACAATATGATCATCATACTTGACACAGCCCATGATCTTACAGCTTTTTCAATTTTCCCTTCAACAAAGTCTTTAAGCTTGCATGAGAGCAAGAATACCAGGAAGCACCTTACCTTCCATCCATTCCAAAAAAGCCCCTCCTGCAGTTGAGAGATAAGTAAAATCATTAGCAACACCCGCATGATTAAGAGCAAAAACTGTATCGCCTCCTCCCGCAACTGAAACCAACTTGCCCATCAAACTGCGTTCTGCGGCATGGCGTGCAACGGCAATTGTTCCTTTATCAAAGGGAAGCATCTCAAAAACACCAAGAGGTCCATTCCACACAAGAGTCGCAGCCTTATCTATCGCGTTTTTGATATGAGCAATAGAGCGCGTTCCAATATCCAATATCATGCCATCCGCAGGAATATCGCTAATATCATAAAGACGATGCGGTGCATTTTTTTCAAAGCGAAATCCAACGATAGCATCCATAGGCAGCAGAAGTGTACAGTGACATTCCTGCGCTTTTTTAATAATTTTTTTGACCGTCTCCATCAATTCGTGTTCACACAGTGACTTCCCCACATGAATGCCTTGCGCGGCTAAAAAACTATTGGCCATCCCACCCCCAATAACCAAGGAGTCGACTTTTTCCACCAAATGATTGAGAACAAAAAGCTTACTGGAAACTTTTGCCCCTCCCACCAGAGCGACCACAGGATGCGTTGGATTTCCAAGTCCTTTTTCTAAGGCCTGCAATTCTCCTTGCAGCGATCTCCCCGCATAAGAGGGCAACAAATGCGTTATTCCCTCCACCGAAGCATGGGCACGATGAGAAACCGAAAAAGCATCATTGACATAAAGATCCCCATTATGGGCCAAAGCTTCTGCAAAAGAACAATCATTCTTTTCCTCACCGGCATAAAACCGAACATTTTCGAGTAATACAACACCCCCATTTTGCAATGTCTCCACCGCTATCTGTGCAGCTGAACCAATACAGTCAGGCGCAAAAGCAACCGGCTGTTTTAAGATCTTTTCCAGCACCGGTACAACAGGACGAAGTGAAAATTCTGACTCGACCTTTTCTTTAGGACGACCACAATGAGAAAGCAGAATAAGCTTAGCTCCCCGCTTTTGCAGTTCAACGAGCGTTTCTTTATGGCGTTTAAGACGCGTTTCATCGCAAACTTTACCCTGTGCCATAGGAACATTAAAATCCACCCGCACAAGCACACGCTTTCCAGCAACATCAACATCATCAAGTGTACGAAAGCCCATTCGCTATTTCCTCTTCACTTTCCGTTGTTTTAAACAAAAATGCATCGAACAAACCTGCTTAATTTTCTTTCCACTAAAACCTCTTCTTTTCTTTTATAGGTCTTCTCTTTGTTTTTGCATGAAAAGGACCAACAACAGCCCTCCTTCTCTCAACTCTCTGTCTGAAAATCAAAAGTGTCCATTGTCAAAAGTATCCATGGTCAAATGTACAAAAGCCCCTTATTGCTCTTAATCTTCTCCATTCCATTGTTTCCAATAAATGCATTGGCTCAATTTTATTTTCACTAAAACACTTTTTTACTTTTATGCAAAAGAGTCTACCTTTTTCGTTTTCTGACGTTTTCTCAAAAGTTGGTCCGTGTCAGACGTTACTTTTTCAAGCCTTACTCTTTCAAGCAACTTTTAAAAGCGCATAGCACCTCGTATCAAAAACACCATCAATCTTTCAACAGCATCTTCTCTCTAGCGCATAAAAACAGTAACCTGTCTCGACTTTCTCAAAAGAATGCGCCTTAATTTGTACAAAAGCGAGGCTTTTTCTTATAAAACTTTTTCCTATAAAAAGAGGACCCTAAGGTCCTTCTTATGGTATCTATATTGTCTTAGCAAAAGCCACCGCTGTATCACTCATACGGTTAGAAAAGCCCCATTCATTATCATACCAAACGAGAACACGACAGAGCTTACCATCAATCACTTTGGTTTGATCATTGTGAAAAATCGCTGAATGTGGATTATGATTAAAATCACAACTCACAAGCTTTTCTTCCGTAATGTCCAAAATGCCCTTTAGAGGACCTCGTGCAGCAGTCGCAATAGCCGTATTAATTTCTTCAATTGTTGTGGAACGCTGAGCAGTAAATGTCAAATCAACCACAGAAACATTAGGCGTTGGAACACGAATGGATACCCCATCAAGCAATCCCTTTAATTCTGGCAAAACCAATCCCACAGCTTTTGCCGCTCCGGTTGAAGTAGGAATCATCGAAAGAGCGGCCGCACGCGCACGATAAAGATCACGATGCATGGTATCTAAAACAGGCTGATCCCCCGTATAAGAATGGATTGTTGTCATAAAGCCCCTTTCAATGCCCACCGTGTTATGCAAAACTTGTGCAACGGGCGCCAAACAATTAGTTGTACAAGAGGCATTTGAAACAATACGATGTTCTTTACTTAAAGACTGATGATTAACCCCATAAACAACCGTCAGATCTGCACCCTCTGAAGGCGCAGAAACCAGAACACGCTTTGCCCCTGCATCCAAATGAGCCTTTGCTTTATCACGTGCCGTAAAAATGCCCGTACATTCCAACGCGATATCGATATCCAAATCTTTCCAAGGCAATTGTGCTGGATCACGCTCTGCACAAACCTTTATTAAACCAGTTCCCACATCAATGGCATCACCCACCACCTTAACATCCTCAGGAAAACGGCCATGAACTGAATCATAGCGCAACAAATGGGCATTTGTTTCCACCGATCCCAAATCATTAATTGCGACCACTTCAATATCTTTTCGTCCACTTTCTATCAGTGCCCGTAAAATATTGCGTCCAATACGACCAAACCCATTAATTGCAACACGAACTGTCATTTCACATGTTTCCTCATCTAATTTTTTAAAGCATAACATTTAAAACACAACAAATGGGCATTTTCCAATCCCAAATCATGAATTTCCAAGACGTCAATATCTCGATCAATCAACCACTTATCCACAACACTGTACAGAGTATAATACCTTATAAATATCCGCTCATGACAACACACACTGTCATTTTGTCTTTTCTTCTTCGCTCTTTTCCAGCTTTCTTTCAACAATTGCCACGACATTTTCAAAAGTAAGACCAAAATGTGCATAAAGGTCATCAATTGTTCCACTCGCCCCAAAGCCCTCCATACCAATAAAAACCCCATCACAACCAATAAAACGGTTCCATCCTTGAGCAACAGCAGCTTCAATCGCGATTTTAATCGGCGCATCGCCAATGAGAGCCCGCTGATAGGAGCAAGACTGTTGAGAAAAGAGTTCAAAACAAGGCACAGAAACCACACGTGTTGGGATATTTTTTTCTTCTAAGACTTCACGTGCTTTGACTGCAATTTGCAACTCTGAACCGGAAGCAAACAGTGTCACTTGTGCTTCATCACTGGCTGTTAACAATTCATAAGCACCAAGCATACAGAGATTTTCTTCTTCATACTCTTGACGCAACAGCGGTAGATTTTGTCGACTCAAAGCCAAGGTAGAAGGCGTCCCACGTGCTTTCAAAGCCAATTGCCAACACTCGATTGTCTCCATAGCGTCAGCAGGGCGGAATACAAGATGATTAGGCATAGCGCGCAGGCAAGCCAAATGTTCCACGGGTTGATGGGTCGGACCATCTTCCCCAAGCCCAATAGAATCATGGGTCATGACATAAACCACCCGCAGCCCCATAAGAGAAGACAAGCGCATAGCAGGACGCATATAGTCAGAAAAGCATAAAAACGTTCCACCATAAGGAATAAAGCCTCCGTGAAGAGCAAGCCCATTCATTATGGCGCCCATAGCATGTTCACGAATACCATAATGGAGATAGCGCCCTGAAAAATCCTCCGCCGTGATACTTTTCATCTGGCTGCTTTTTGTATTATTAGATCCTGTTAAGTCGGCAGAACCACCAATGGTCTCACTCACAACTTCATTGATCACTTCCAAAGCCATCTCAGAAGCTTTACGCGTAGCAACAACAGGAGACTCTTCAACAAGCTTCTGTTTATAAGCATCCACAGCACCATCAAATCCCCCCACAAGATCACCACGCATCAACCTTTCAAATTCCACCCGCTCTGAGACAGGAAGATCAGCCAATTTTTCTTCCCACTTTTGTCGCCTTTTAGCGGCATTAAGCCCTGCCAAGCGCCAATTATCAAGAATATCGGCTGGAATAACGAAAGGCTCTGCCTCCCACCCTAAAGCGATACGGGTCTCAGCAATTTCCCGTGCTCCTAAAGGGGCACCATGAACTTTATTGCTTCCCGCTTTATTGGGCGCCCCAAAGCCTATCGTTGTTTTACAGGCAATCAACGTTGGTTTATCACTTTTGCGTGCTGCTTCAATAGCTTGTGCAATAGCGGCTTGATCATGCCCATTCACTTTGAGTATATTCCAACCAGATGCTTTAAAACGCGCACCCTGATCTGTACTATCCGCGAGGGAAATTTCTCCATCGATAGAAATATTATTATCATCCCACAACACGATAAGCTTATTAAGTTTCAAATGTCCTGCCAAGGAAAGTGCTTCTTGCGAAATGCCTTCCATCAAGCATCCATCCCCCACCAAAGCATAAGTATAATGGTTGATAAGATCACCAAAACGGGCATTTTGCAACCGTTCTGCAAGAGCCATCCCCACGGCATTCGCTAACCCCTGTCCCAAAGGTCCTGTCGTTGTTTCAATTCCTGCCACATGCCCATATTCTGGATGGCCTGCAAGCTTTGCCCCTAATTGGCGAAAACTTTTTATATCCTCAAGTGAGATATCTTCATAACCAGAAAGGTACAGCAGAGCATAAAGCAACATAGACCCATGTCCTGCTGATAAGACAAAACGATCACGGTTAGGCCAACGAGGTTTTTTAGGGTCATGAGCAAGGAATTGTGTATAAAGAACCGTAGCAATATCGGCGGCTCCCATTGGCAAGCCGGGATGACCAGAGTTGGCTTTTTCAATTGCATCAATAGCAAGAAAACGGATAGCATTGGCCATCTGATTCTGTTGGTGGGTATTTGTCATGAATGATCGACCATTTCGTTAAATACGTTATACTGTTGCTTTTTCCGTATTCTCTTAATTCTCTTTAAATTCCTTAAGAAATACTCTTTTTTCATCATCAGCGTGAGACTTTTTGTCATCACTTCACGTAACACTAATAACACATTCCCCTCACGCATCCTGTATATCCATGTCATTTATGACAATACGCGCAAAAAATCCAGCCTTTAATTTATATCTCACCCCTGCTTTGCTTGATAAAATATCCTACATACTTAAAAATAAAAGAGGCACACTATGAAAATGTAAGTGATTCGTTTTTGCATAACGCATTGATAAAAGATACAATTACTCAAAGGACAAAAGTAATGAACCAAGAGACTACGGTTCTGCAAGACGCTCTAGAGCACCTAGAAAAAGCACTGAGAACCTTAGAGATCACCATAATAAATCGCAACGCCGTTATTGATAAAAATAACGAATGGGAAGAAGAAATTCAACGCATGAATGCTGACCGCAGCCACCTTGCCCAAGCGCTTGACAAAGCTGAAGCCCAAATTGAACGCTTAGAATCCGTTAACAAAGAAGTTTCCAAACGTCTTATTAAAGCAATGGAAACGATTCGTGTCGTCATTGATAGATAAAGGTTTAGATAAATAAAGGTTTGAACGTATGGAAACAGTTTCCGTTACCATTGATGGTAAAAACTATCGCATGGCTTGTAATAAAGGACAGGAAAGTCATCTTATTGCGCTTGCAGCTCAATTGGATCAATATATCACCCATTTAAAGAAAAATTTTGGAGAAATTGGCGACCATCGTTTATCGGTCATGGCGGGCATAATGATTATCGATGAAATGGAAGAAATAAAACGAGAAAATAAAAAGTTACAAGAAAACTACGATGCTCTTTTACGACTCCACAATGAAAAGGAGCGCGCTATGGGAAGAATTATGCGTGACACCACACAACGCATTGAAAAGCTCACCAACCAATTGCTCAAAGATGATCAAAGTAGCAAAAACATTCAAGAACAGGAAGACTTTTAAACGCGCATCATCACGAAAAAAAGCAAGCCGATTTGATTTCCACTCCACACCTCAAAAGGCACAAAAAACTCTCTTGAATATTTCATTGATACACAAACACTTCATACTTCAAAGCTTCCGCCTCATACCACTGCGCTTGCAATGAGATATCTCACACAACAAATGACCAAAACCAATGCCCCCAAACCAATGTCATTGTTTAAAAAATCATAATGCCTAAAGCCAATTACTTTTACATAAAAATGGTGCATGAACAGCATACTTTTTAAAATACGTTCACCCATTACTTTATTCTCATGCCTGATCTTCATGATTTTTGGGGATACATAATTTTATTCAATTCTATTTGCTCTATTTGCAAAAGTTTTATCCATTCACAAAAGCTTAAAATGAAAAAAAATTTTAAAGCTCTCATTCAAATAGCAAAAGAATAAATTTTCATGATCAATGAATCTCTCGCTTATAAAACATCAATAAAGCGATCTGAAACATATCTAAAAAGATGATAGAAAAAATTTTTCACCATAGGCGCCCCTCTTCAAAAGGAAAGATAAAATTCCCATATCACCGCATCCCACCCCAAAACTAATGCCCAAACGCTATAATACCGTACTGTTTCCACAATGGAAGATCAAAGCAATAATCGGTCTATTAGGACGTTCACGAGAAGTGCGCAGACCCCGTTGTTCCTAAAACCCCATTCAAAGGCGCATGAAAAAACACCATGTGTAAACGGATCAAATCCCCTTCGTTCCATCTGGAGAGACAGAGGCAATACGCAAAAGGTTTGTTGCACCAGGCGTTCCAAGGGGAACACCAGCTGTCACAAGGAAACGATCCCCTCCTTGGCAAAAACCTTCCTGAAAGGCAATGGTAGCTGCACGATCAACCATATCCTCTAAATTCTTTGCATCCCCAGTAACCACACAATGAAGTCCCCAAACGAGTGCCAAACGCCGTGCTGTTTTCACAATGGGCGATAAAGCAATAATCGGTCTATTAGGACGCTCACGAGAAGCGCGCAGACCCGTTGTTCCTGAAGCCGTATAGGCAACGATAGCGGCAAGTGAAAGTGTTTCAGCAATCTGACGCGCAGCAAGAGAAATTGCATCCGTCCCAGTTGATTCTGGTGTTGGATGTTGTGCTCCAACCTGAGCAGCATAAGTGTGATCTTGTTCAATTTGCCGCGCGATTTTGTCCATCATAAGCACTGCTTCTTCTGGATAACGACCAGAAGCAGATTCAGCCGACAACATCACCGCATCTGTTCCAGCATAAACCGCTGTCGCAACATCCGATACTTCTGCACGCGTTGGCACAGGAGATGTGATCATTGACTCGAGCATTTGTGTTGCCACCACCACTGGTTTCCCAGCTAAACGGCAAGCTTTAATCAGCTCCATCTGAATCGCAGGAACCTTTTCCAAAGGCATTTCCACCCCGAGATCTCCGCGTGCAATCATAATACCATCAGAAACTTCAATAATCTTTTCTATATGTTCCAAGGCTTGAGGCTTTTCGATTTTAGCCATCAAAGACACCTTGCCTTTTGTTAACCGGCGCACCGCTATAATATCTTCTGGACGCTGAATAAAAGAAAGGGCAACCCAATCAACAGACTGCTGTAACAAAGCCTGAAGATCAGCCTTATCTTTTAAGGTCATCGAATCAAAAGGCAAAATTGTATCCGGAAAACTTACACCTTTTCGATCAGAAATACGGGTTCCAGCAACCACACGACACTGAACAAAATGATCACCACACACTTCAGCGCGCAGTTCCAACTTTCCATCATCAATTAACAAGCGATCCCCTGGTTGAATCGCCGAAAAGACATCCTCATGAGGAAAAAAAACACGCTGTGCATCGCCAGCCACATCGCGATGATCTAACGTAAAGCTTTGCCCGACACGCAAATCTTCTTGACCTTTGTCAAAACACCCAATACGCAGTTTTGGTCCCTGAAGATCCACCAAAATACCAATGGGACGCTGAACCGTTTTTTCAACCTCCCGTATCGATTTGACCAAATCGCTCAATGTGTCACGATCCGTATGACTCATATTAAGGCGAAAAACATCCGCCCCTGCCCTAAAAAGCTTCTCAATCATTACACGAGAAAAAGAAGAAGGACCAAGAGTCGCAATAATTTTTACTTTACGGGCCCGTTTCATGGTGGAGAATTTCCTGAAAAAGAAGAGGCAACTGAATTGTTGAACAAAGAATCATCCGTCAACTGTACCATCCAACTGGTTTGATTACCGGTATCGATTTCCTTAAACTCAGCCTTTTGATATCCACGTGGGAAACAATCATGAACCCCTTGAATGGTAAATTGGCTATCTTGCACACACATGGTGACAGAGCCTGCCCAGCTTCCTTTTTTTTGTGCTCCTTCTGCATAAAAATAATAAAACCGCGAAGCAAGAGGTCCTTCGATTAAGGTTTTACATTCTGTCACAGGAACCACCCACCAGCCTTCGCTCACCCACCCTGAAAACGTACGATATCCAAGAGCAACCCCTACAGACTGTTGCGTTGTATTACACACCCTAAAGTCAGCCTTTGCACAAACAACAAGGGGAAATAAGAGCAAAATGCTCAAAAGAAAAACCTTTAATCTTTTCTGAAATGCCCAATATTGTTTTTTCAAAATCACAAAACTTCCTCTATAATATCAATTCCAAAAACGCATCATACATCTTTTTTTTCAAAAGCCTTTCAAGCCTTAAAACATATATTTTTATATTTTTCTTTTTATAGCCCTTTTATCAATGCATATATCTTAAAAATTTTACAAAATATTTAAAGTCAATTTGTAAAAAAAACTGTGGTGCTTGATTGATTTTTTATTTTTCAAGCTTTTCCAACATAAATTTAGCATCGAAAAAATAACTTAAAACATATAACCTGGAGAAAATACAATGAATGATACAGTAACCGATCAAACACACGCTATATCCGTCAACCAATTACGCTCTTTTATCGAACGAATTGAACGACTAGAAGAAGAAAAAAAAACCATTTCCGATGATATTAAAGACGTCTACACGGAACTTAAAGGCTCTGGTTTTGATAGCAAAGCTGTTCGAAGCATTATACGGTTGCGTAAAAAAGAAGAGCACGAACGAATGGAAGAAGAAGCCATCATTGAACTTTATAAAAATGCGCTTGGGATGAGTTAATAACATTGATAACATTGGAAATTTTCTTAAGAAAATGGAAAGAAACGCATAAATACACGAAAATTCTGTCCACTGTGGGTAGTTTGTGCAAAATAACACAAAATTCATATAACTTGTGAGAAAACAACTTCACAGGATACATAGCATTGCAACAGCCCTCACATTTGAAAGGATTCAGACAGGGTGAAAGGATTCATAAAAGCGCATTTTTACTTCTGATTCTGCAATCATTTTATCCATAGGGGCATTTTTATCCGTAGGGGTTCTGCTTATAAGCCAACCCCACTTGTGCATGAGTGCAAAGTGTTTTTGAGTGCTTCAACCTAAAAAAACAGGTGTAAAATGAAAAAAATCTTACGGTATTAAGGACTCTTATTCAAATTGAAAAACAATGAATGATGATGATCAATCAATCCATTATCTAGGATAAAAACATTTAAAGGAGGCCGCAGCAGAAATTTGCTAAACAAAGGTCTGAATTGTTTACAGAAGAGAGATGGTTAAGGATCTTCATCTTGTTAAGATCGTGAAAAATTCGGCATATTTAGACATCTGGTAAAAAGCCCCTTAAGAGAGCTTTATTCAAATCTTTTATTCAAATTTATTGACGGGCTTATAAAGGTCATTGATTAAAGAGGTTAGAATATGATCTCTCCATTTTCCAGAAATCATCAAATAATCTCTAGCATAGCCTTCTTTTTCAAAATGAAGGCGCTTTAATAAAAGTTCGCTTTTTATGTTCTCAGGTCTATAATTTGCCATCACTCTATGCAAATGATAAACATGAAAGATATAGCGTATGAGAGCCGATAAACTCTCAAACATAAAACCTTTGCCTTGTTGTTTCTCATCAAGAGAAAAACCAAGATGACAGGCTTGAAAAACACCACGAACCACATTTGTGAAATTTACAACACCGATGATTGTATTTTCATTTTTGAGTCGTACGGCATATCGATAGGCTTGCCCTTGTGCGCTTTCATAAGCAAATGCATTGGCGCGTGCTTTCCAAGCTCTTAGAGTGTGGTAATCGTCAGATCTCAACGGTTCAAAAGGGCGCAAATGATTCGCATTCCGCAAGTAATATGCAGACAGTTCAGCAGCATCTTCTTCACCAATCAATGTGGAAACCGTTCGCTTTGTTTTAATTGCCATCATTTTCTCCTGCTAGAAAGGTCACAATAACACGTTGATTTGTCGTGACATAATGTCAAATACTGTAAGCTTTTCGCATCACAAGGCTTCTCACATAAGAATCAATGAGGATCATTTGCTTGTTCCTTCATAAAAAGGATTGGTATGTTTAAGGTATAAGACAAAAACAAGAGAATGCTTTTTATAAATGCGCTCAAGTGCTACAAGTTACAGCAAAATTTGGGACTGACAAAGTGTGTGAGGGTGCTGCTTTGCTTGTATACAGGGCATTTTGAAAAACGCACCGCACCATTAATTTTTTCTTTATCAAGATTTTCTTATCAAAAATTGTGCAAAAAAGCCAAACATAAACAGTAAAGCTTGCTTTAAAACCTCATTAACCAGCGTTATAATTTTTACCCGCAGTCAAAAGTATGTTTAAAAAAAACTGCTCTTTATGAGCTCAAAGGCACTCTCGTCGTTCTTTAATATGTCCAAGCGCTCTACAAAAAGTGGTGAGACAATACGAATCTCTTAAAATACTTAGTGAAACATTACCGTGAACACGCTTCTATTTCTTCGCGTAAAATTTCAAGTTCTAGCCATTCTTCTTGCTTTTGTGTGCAAGTATTTTTCTTTTTTTCCAATGCAGTTGATAAATGCTCAAAACGTTCTTTATCACTGCGATAAAGAGTGGGGTCAGAGAGTTCTTGTTCAATTTTTTTGATTTCATTCTGTAAAACAGTAATTTCTTCAGGCAATTTTTCCAATGCATAAACCTGCTTATAAGACAATTTTTTTCGTGTCTTTTTCTCTCCCGCACTATCCAAGCTAGAATCTGTTGAGGAAGCATATTTTCCGCTCTTCTCTGCGCAAGATTTTGCAGATGCTTTACGGTGCGATAATTCTATTTCTTTGCGTTGAAAGGTCAAAGCCTGTTTATTTTGCGCCATCATATCACTATAACCGCCCGCATACAAAACCCAATGACCATCGCCCTCCGGTACCAACATATGCGTTACAGTACGATCTAAAAAGTCTCTGTCATGGCTTACCAACAACACTGTTCCCGCAAAATCAGCAATAAATTCTTGCAACAAATCCAAAGTTTCCATATCTAAATCATTGGTTGGTTCATCAAGAATTAAAAAGTTTGCCGGACGCGAAAGAAGGCGCACAAGCATGAGACGTGCTCTTTCTCCCCCAGAAAATTCTTTAAGGGGGGTGCGCGCTTGTTCCGGCAAAAATAAAAAGTCTTTCATATAAGAAACCACATGCCGTTCCTGCCCATTGATCACAAGAGTATCACCCCGCCCCCCTGTGAGATAATGTGCCAAAGTTTCTTCTTCATTGAGAATACGTTGCTGATCAAGCAATGCTATAGAGAGGTTATAGCCATGCCTCACCGTTCCACTATCCACGGCTTCTTGCCCAATCAACGTGGAAAGAAGCGTTGTCTTTCCGATACCATTAGGCCCTACCAAACCGATTCGCTCCCCCCGCTGAATGCGTAAAGAGAAATCTTTCACGATAACGCGATCCCCATAGGATTTTGAAATTTTTTTTGCTTCGAGCACCAATTGACCAGAATCATGACTTTTAGCAGCGCTCAACAGTGCACTTCCCGGTTGCCCTTTATAAGTTTGATGACGCTGCCTTAAGTTTTTTAATTCGCTCAAGCGCCTTACATTACGCTTACGCCGTGCGCTCACGCCATAACGCAACCATTGCTCTTCACGGACAATTTGACGCCCCAATTTATGCTGTTCGAGTGCTTCTTCTTCCAGAGCTTTATCGCGCCAATTCTCAAATTCTGAAAAACGCTTTTCCAGTCTTTTTGTTGTACCACGATCAAGCCATACCGTTGAACGCGTGACATTTTCCAAAAATCGTCGATCATGAGAAATCACCACAATCGCTGAACGCAAAGAAGACAAAACCCCTTCCAACCATTCAATGGTTGGTAAATCAAGATGATTGGTCGGCTCATCTAAGAACAAAATATCAGGTTTTGCTGCAATGGCCCGTAACAATGAAACACGTCTCTTTTCACCCCCCGAAAGCGTTTCTAATTTTTCCGTGCCCGAAAATCCTAAATTTGTGCGAAGCATATTGATCCACTGAACATCCGGTGTCTCGTCCAATCCTGCTTCCATATAAGCGTTAATATCTGCAAAATCTGAACAATCCGGATT
The DNA here is from genome assembly GCF_028618425.1 of Bartonella sp. ML70XJBT. Classification (NCBI taxonomy): domain Bacteria; kingdom Pseudomonadati; phylum Pseudomonadota; class Alphaproteobacteria; order Hyphomicrobiales; family Bartonellaceae; genus Bartonella; species Bartonella sp. ML70XJBT. Next base: position 70,520 of record NZ_JAQISX010000006.1, on the reverse strand, counting down.
TTGAGCGACATAACGAAGTGTTACGCGAGGGTGGCGAAAAATTTCGCCCCCATGAGGCTCTAATATGCCTGCGGCAATCTTTAATAGAGTCGATTTTCCACAACCATTACGGCCCACCAGCGCAATACGCGCCCCCTGCTCAACCGATAAACAGGCTTGGTTGAGCAAAGGCGTTATCCCCAGGTTTAAGAAAATGCGGTCAAGCCGCAGCAATGGCACCGCCATTAACGAACGCGGCGCGGACAAGGTGCTTTATACATCACCCCTCTTGCATCACGGTAAGTACATAATTGTCGTACTGGAACTCTTTGCGCACAAGGTGCTTGGTAAACATGTCCTCTGCGAGAACGATATGTGCACAATTGTGAAGCTTGTTTTTGTTGTCTTCTTTGATTTACAGCCTCACCCGTTACTGCTCCAGCCAAAGCCCCAAATGCCGCACCAGTAAGCGCTGCTCCAGGCGTACTTCCACCAATAGCCGTACCCGCCAAGGCACCAATTGCAGCTCCTCCTACACCGTAACGAGCAACGCGTTCATCAGTTGTCGTACAAGCCACCGAACTAAAACCAATCGCAGAGACGACGGCCACTTTTAAAATTGATTTTAACATAGTAAAATCTCTCCTTCTCAAGATCAATACATAATATATTGTTACATATCGTTTATGTCGGCACTCAATCACTAAGCCCCCCCCTGCCTTATTCAAAAATATATTGGAAGAGCTTTACGAAATAGGCACAGACGCTAACAATATAGCTTTTCCAGAACCTAAATGGCAAGAAAAGGTTCCACAAATATGGTTAGAAAGTGTTAAAGAAGAGCCAAATGACACATTTTTATCACAAATTGGCCATTTTACTCCTTCAAGCGTTAAGCCTTGTAAATCAGAAAAACCGATAAGACTAAACAAACATCCTTCAGGCAAATCATATGACACAAGTTTTGGCAAAACTGGCCAACCTTCTTCCAAACCGCTTGTCAACAATACTGAAACACCTTTCTCAGCCATCATCAACGATTGCGTCATATGAGAAAGGCTATGATCACTTCGCTCTCCTCCCAAAGCTCCACACAAAATAAGCTTTTTAGCACCCTTTTGTAGTGCTCTTTCACAAGCCAAAGCACTATCTGTCATATCTTTATCAGAGGGAAAAACTTCACGCGGAACATGGCTATATTCGTCGATCAGAGTCTGATCAGATGAATCGAAATCCCCCAACCATAACTCAGGCATCACATTAAGTGCTGCCGCATGACGCATCCCACCATCCGCAGCAATCACCCGACTATTTTGAATTTGATTAAGCAAACGATCAGTGATAAAAAGATCCCCATTTAACAATATCGTAAATGTTGTCATGCCACATTTTGCCTTTCACAAAATTTTCATCTCGAGCATCCCTTTATCCATGAGAGCTATTTTTTATAAACAATAATCGTGATATAGCCAAATGAATCCTCATCCCTAAAGCTTCTCTCAAAAAAAACACACACACGATACAAAGATACACATGAAATTTGCAACATTACACCGCAGAAATAACCTGCACCGCGATCCAATACACGCCATTTTTCAACGAAATTTTCTTTTTCGCTCCCCTCTGTATAAAGCAACTTTCATCAGTTTAATGCTTCTCCTTTCTGCTTGTCATACGCATCTTTATCAAAATGATAGGCTCTCTTCCAATTCCTCTGAAACAATCAAACATACCGACAGTCATAATATCTATGTCACATTAAGTTCTCTGCAACACCCCCGTATTTTACAAATGTATGGTGGCGCCTATCATAATGCAAAACTTGAACGCTTTTTAGCAAAAATTATCCGTAAACTAACCATTGCATCCCACCATTCTCCTCAAAGCTATTCTGTCACAATTTTAAACTCAGAAAATGTCAATGCATTTGCACTCCCCAATGGCTCGATCTACATCACCCGGGGTATGCTAGCACTTGCCAATGATTCTTCAGAAGTTGCCGCAATTTTAGCCCATGAGATGGCCCATATCAGAGCCAATCATGGCATTTTACGCCTACAAAAAAAAGCCCAATTGAAGAAGATGACAAATCGTATATCTCCACATCTTTTTTCTTCTATGGGTAAAAATCACAATCCTATATACAACAAGCAACAACTTGCACAATTTTCCCGCAACCAAGAGCTGGAAGCTGATTCCCTTGCCCTTGAAATGCTCCAACAAGCAGGATATGATCCATTTGCTTCACCGCGCTTTCTTCAAACAATGGAAGCCTATAGTGCTTTTCAGAATATTTCTGGTATCCCAAATGCTTCCTTAGACTTTCTAGCATCTCACCCAACCACCCCTCAACGCATTCGGCTTGCGATAGAAAAAGCCCATAAAATCAATCAACAAAATAGTGGAAATACTGATCGTGATTCTTTTCTCAAGAGCATTGATGGCATGACTTTTGGAGGAAGCTTTTACACAGGATTTGTACGCGACAATGAATTTATTCATCCAAAATGGCGCATCGCTTTTTCTGTTCCCAACAATTTTACAATAGAATATTCAGCACAAACCGTTTGGGCCAGCGGCCCCAATAAAATTGCGATTCGCTTTGATGCCATTCCCCGACCTGCAGGAGTGTCTGCAAGTGATTATTTGAAAAGTGGGGGGATTATCGGGCTAGACCCATCATCTATCCACCCCCTCATAATTCAAGGGCTCTCCCATCAAGGACATTTAAGTCAAAATTTACTTGGGGCACAAGCCCGTGCGACTCATGAACAATGGCAATTTGATGTGGTTGTCATTCCGTTCAATAATCATATTTTTCGTTTTCTAACAGCCGCCCCCTATAATTCTCAAAATTTTGCAGAAACTGCCCAAAAAACGGTCCAAAGCTTTCACCCTCTTTCAACTTTAGAGTTAAAAAAATTGAAACCCTTAAAGATCAGTATTATCCGCGTTAAACAAGGAGAAAATGTTGCAAACCTTGCCAATAAAATGCAACACATACCAAACAAAGAAAAACTCTTTCGGGTTCTCAATGCCCTCTCACCAACTCAAACGTTACGCGCCGGTACAAAAGTAAAAATTATCACCGAATAAGTTTTTTTTATCTGCGACAATCTTGATTCTTTTCTGTCTTTAATCACACCCCCCCAAAAAAATATTCGTAGATGCAACCAGCTTCATCACGCCCGACACCCTCACCTATATCCCCTAAAAAAGCCTATCGCGGCTTATATAGTGTGAAGATCTTCCAAAATGAACTTATCAAAGAGAGCAAAACGCAATTTCTGCATAAATATTCTCAAACAAACATTACCCTCCAATCTTCTTCTGCTCATAAAGACGGGGCTCAAGGCGCCCCCCCCCAAAGGCGCCCCAAAAGGAGGCGTATAACTTGACAAAGCAAACTGGACCCTCAACCAAAGCTTCATCATGCCCTACGCCCCCACACCTACGCACTCTCCTTCCCCTTCACAAAGTCTTTCACGGCTTATATATCGTAAGCATCTTCTGAATGAACCGTAAGGAGAGCAGAACGCAATTTCTGCAAAGCTCGTGCTTCAATTTGGCGTACGCGTTCTTTTGAAATTCCTAATTTTTCACCCAAAACTTCTAAAGTAGCCCCCTCTTCATTTAAGCGACGAAAGCGAATAATTTCTAGCTCCCGTTCATTGAGAATTTGCAGCGCATCGTAAAGCCATTGCGTACGGCGTTGACCATCAATCACTTGCTCAATTAAAGCATCAGGAAGCGGACTCTCATCGACCAAAACATCCATCTTCGCAATGGGATTATCACTGTTTTCAGAAACAGAAACACTCAAAGAATTATCCGAACTGGAAAAACGAAAATCCATTGTTTCCACATCGCGTACGGAAACACCAAGCTTTTCAGCGATTGTGCGAAAAATATCCTGTTTTGATAAAGCACTATCATCTTGCACCAGTTTTGCACGCAAACGCCGCAGATTAAAGAAAAGTGCTTTTTGCGAAGAACTGGTTCCTCCTCGAACAATTGACCAATTTCGCAAAATATAATCTTGAATAGAAGCCCGTATCCACCATGTTGCATAAGTTGAAAAACGCACTTCCCGATCAGGTTCAAAACGTGCAGCAGCTTCCAACAGTCCCACATATCCTTCTTGTACCAAATCCCCTAGGGGCATTTTGAAGCGTTTAAAGCGGTTTGCAATAGCAATCACTAAACGCATATGAGCTGCAGCAATTTGATGCATGGCATCATCATCGCGTTTATCTTTCCATCGCAGAGCCAAATCATGCTCTTTTTGTCGTTCAAGATAAGGTGCTTGCATAGCAGAACGCATCATATTCCGTCCTAAGCTTTTGTCTGCATCGCTATAATTTTTGCTGCTTTTATAAACAGCATTTGAAAGATTACCCATAATAACCCCTTGCGATTAAAATTATCAAAATTGATTTGGCAACGACATCATTGTTCTTTCTTAAGTTCTTTCTTAAAAAGAACTCAAAAGTTGTCCACTTCTGAACTCTCTACTTTAGCGTGTAAATTTATAATCGCAATTGTTTTTTTTATGACCATGGTAAAACTTCTTGCCATAAGACATAATTTCACCTGCAAAATACCCCCACAATATGCCTTTTAGTCTATGAAATATTTGAAAAAAACTTTTTCTTAACTTTTCATGACAAAACAGCAAAAAAATAAAATGCTCAGATAAAATACATGCTGTTTTTTTGATGACCGATTCCATTTCCTTTTAATTTTAGAGAATCTGTTTATGCTTTTTACGCTTTCAACTTTACATTACAACCAATAAGTGTAATCTACAAATATAAACTATCCCAACTGAATGAAAACTGAATAAAAAAGCAGCATCTAAGTTTTAAAGACGCAAAAAGAAACATCAAAAAACGACAGAATGATTGAAGCAAGCGCAACAAACGTGTTAAAGAAAGAACAGCATTATGGAGTTGTCGCAAAAGGCTTTTTAGCACTGTCACACTGAGAAAGAAAATGATCATGGATAGCAAGATTGTTCAACAGAATGAGATTCTTCAGGATGATATTCTCATTGAAAAATATGGAAGGGGTAAATTTGAAGGTTTTCGTTTTTATGCCAACAAAAATAATAGTGATCAAACAGCTGAGCATCAATACTCAATAGAGAATGAAAATTTGATTCTTGCGTTTTCCAAACGCGCAACGCGCTTTTGTTCTTGTGCAAATGGTGATTTTACCCTCAGTTCTGATGGCATTGTGCGCTGGATTGGTCAACCTGTGGGACAACTTGTTGCGACAGAAGATTTTTTCAAACCCAAACTGATTGTTTTAGCAGACACGCAACTCATCGGAGAATCCCGCGATAACGTCATAAAACGATTAGAACGCTTTGTAACCTTTCATTTTGAAACGGCTTTAAAGCCCCTTTTTGATTTGCGCAATGCTGATAATTTAACAGATTCAACCAACAATCTTGCCTTACAACTGGTCAACGCTTTAGGGGTTTTACCCCGCCGCGAAGTTTTAGACCTTGTCAAAAACCTTGGGCAAGAATCACGTGCCGTACTTCGACGTCTAGGTGTGCGTTTTGGTGCTTTTCATATCTATGTTGCAGGCATGCTTAAACCTGCTCCGGTCCAAGCCATTACCCTTTTGTGGAACCTTCAAAATGCGGGACAAGACCAAACGGGCTTGGGTGAGATTTTTACAGCGTTATCTGCCGGTCGAACCTCTTTGATTGTTGAGCCTACCTATAACCGCCAATTTTATCAATTAGCCGGGTACCGAATCTTAGGACAACGTGCCGTACGGATTGATATTTTAGAACGTCTTGCCAATCTCATCCGCCCCACCCTTCAGTGGAAACAGGGAAGTGATCCCAAACCCGATGGCGCCTATGACGGCAAAAGCTTTTTTGTGACCCCAGCCATGATGTCCATTCTTGGGGCCAATGGGAATGATATGGAAGAAATCCTCAAAGGACTTGGCTATCAATCATACAGTATAAGCAGTACTATTTTTGAACAAAATCTTCTTGCACACCAAGCCTCTTTTTCTGTCAAGGCGACAACACAAGAAACCCGACCAGCAGAGTTTGTTGGCAATCTATGGCAAACAATCAGTATTTCAGAAACAACACAAGAAGAAAAAAATACTTCATCTCTGAACAGTTTATCCTCTCATATTGAAAAACATCCCCATAAAACCAATTGTTTACCAGCAGCTGAACCTGTTGGAAATTTTACCAAGCCCACTCCCCCTCTCGCGGAAGATAAAGTTATTTTATTATGGCATTATAGGCATCAATTTCACCACCACACACAAAAAAAACGTGATAAATCTGGACATAAGTGGAAAAATAAACCGAAGAGCGCTGTAAAAAGAGGGGACAGTGCAAATGGAAATTCCTCTCAAGAAGCAGCTCCACAAACAAAACGTTCTCATAAGTTTCATAAATCTCAAGGCAAGCGTGAAAATTATAAGCCTTTTCAAAAAGAAAAACCTCTTAACCCTGATTCACCTTTTGCAAAACTAGCTGTGCTACGCGATCAACTCACCAACCATAAAGACACACACACATTTTCCTCTAAAGAGCATTAAAGTAACAAATGGAGTTTGATCTTGACCCACGTCGTAACCGACAACTGCATTCACTGCAAATATACGGATTGTGTTGAAGTTTGTCCTGTTGATTGTTTTTATGAAGGTGAAAATATGTTGGTCATTCATCCTGATGAATGCATCGATTGCGGTGTTTGTGTGCCAGAATGCCCAGCAGAAGCCATTATACCTGATACAGAACCAGGACTCGAACAGTGGTTAGAACTTAATCTTCATTATGCAAACAAATGGCCTAATCTGACAACCCGAAAAGAACCCCTTCCTCAAGCCAAAGAAATGGATGGCGTTCCAAACAAATTAGAAAAGTATTTTTCAGAAAATCCAGGAAGTGGAGAAGAGTAATGCTACAGTGTACAGCGCTCTCTTGCAACAATTGAAAGACTTCTCTTGTAAAAATAAAAAATCCTCAAGCGAAATGATTGATTCTTTTGAAGTTTGATGTTAGTGTTATTCTAACATGATCATCTTTCTAAGTATTTTTCTTTGCTTTTTTTAGTAGAGCAATGTATTTTTTTTGAATTTAAAAGTACTCGGCTTTTATGCTCACTTAATTGATACAATATACTTGGTTAAAGAAAACTCAACCCTCAGGTTTATAACCTGTTTTCCGATGCATTTGTTGATCATAAGGGAGTAAACTAAGATTATGGCATCCCAACATGGAACGTCCTCAAAGACTAAAGAATTTGCAACCTCTGAATATATCGTCTACCCCACGCATGGAGTAGGACAAATTATAGCGATTGAAGATCAAGAAGTTGCTGGACATAAATTAAAACTCTTTGTCATTCATTTTGCAAAAGATAAAATGGATGTCAAAGTCCCTATTGCAAAAGCTCTTTCCGTTGGAATGCGTAAATTATCTGCTGAAGATTCCGTCGAACGCGCGTTAAAAGTTTTACATGGAAAAGCACGCGTTAAACGGACCATGTGGTCCCGTCGTGCTCAAGAATATGATGCTAAAATCAACTCAGGAGATCTTATTTGTATTGCTGAAGTGGTCCGTGATCTTTTTCGCTCTAACCTACAGCCCGAACAATCCTACTCTGAGCGTCAGCTTTATACCGCTGCTCTTGAAAGAATGGCCCGTGAAATTGCAGTTATTAATAGCCTTTCTGAAACAGAAGCAATTAACCTCATCGAGATGCACCTTTCCAATAAGCCCAAACGTGAATTTAAAACTGAAAGAGAAGAAACAGCTGAAAACAGTAAAGCTGTCTACGCTGCATAATACACTCTTTCATAACAACAGAATAGTTTGATAAAACCAGCCAAAAGCTGGTTTTATTTTTTATCATTCTCTGTATTCTCAAGGATAAAGTTTCTTAAAGCGCCAATCAACATTCTAATTTTCGACGAATTGCACTCGCCACCACTTCATGCGCTTTCATAGCAAGCTCATTGACTAATTATCATAACACATCATTTTTATATTCAATCATCAGTCTGAATCCAGAAAGATTTTCTCCCATTAAACCATTCAAATAACTCCCTCACACACCCCATGTAATTCAACATATTGATTTATAAAGATAATTTATCATTTTTTCTTATATTGAATGCCCCCCTCGAATATCGTAAGATTTTTTTGTTTCCAATTTATTCCATGTTCAATCAATTAAAAATACTCGCTTACTCGTTACAAGCGGAGAGGTTATGTGAGTAAAAACTTTACAAAAAAGGCGTGTCTATTATGAACCATTTCAAGAGTCAAAAGCTATTCTCACACCTACGAGTTCGCAAAGTGTATGAGAGTGCTAGCCTGCAATTTCATGAAGCCTAAAGGTAAATAAATTTTATATTATTTCATGGGGCTTTTGTTATACCCTTTACGAAGCACTATCGCAAAATGGGCTGAAAAGCACGTTGCAAGAGGTTCTTAAAAAAACACGAGATGATGTTACAATACAAAGATATCCCTTTTGGAGCGTTTTATTTTATATGATAGTTGTTTTCATCAAAGAACAAGGAAAGCATGAAACAAACCGTCATCTCTATTCTTTAAAAGACACTGCACACAAGCCAATCCTTTGTCGTCTCTCAAGAAAACAAGAAAATCACCTCCCACAATAGAATCATCTTCTTACGGAAAAATCTTACCCTCTATTCCAGAAAGCAGAAAATGCACGATCAAAGAGCGTGCATTCACCAAGAAGTCAAAGGAAACCTAAGCATAGAAGAGAGATAAAACACTCAATCCTTAACCACTAAAACGGAACGTCCACGATACATTCCCGTTTTTAGATCAATATGATGAGGGCGACGCAACTCACCAGAATTTTTATCCTCGATATAAGTCGGCGCCTTCAGAGCATCAGCCGAACGGCGCATGCCCCTCTTCGCTGGAGAGGTTTTTCGTTTAGGTACAGCCATAAAAAGTCACTCCAAATCCATTAAAACAGAAAAAGCAATGTCAAAAATGACAATGCTTCATTTAAAAACACCATAAAATTTGAAAGCATTATATACTGATAAAAAAGAAGAGGCAATGTCAAAATAACCTTCCTTTTAGCAAAAATGATGTCACATTGACCAAATGAAGAGTAAAAGCACCACAAAGTTTATAAGTTTTATACACCCATGAAAGTATTTTCATAAAGTTAACATTTAATTTTTTATTTGGCATTATTTTATTGAGCTTTAAAAGAGATTTGCGCATACAGTAGAGATACGCATAATAAAGAGAGATTGATTTTTAATAAAAACCTACCCCCATTGATAAAAACAAGAAAAAGCAATAGCCTCTCTTTGAACATCATCATTTTTCATTTTTGTAAAAACAAAGGAAGCAAGAATGCACGAATTTACTACCCTTCTTGCAAAACATGGCCAAAGCATTGAAAGCCGACTGAGCACACTGTTAAGTGATCAAATCCAAACTGGTGAAATTTCACGCCCTGAAAACTTAATCAAAGCCATGCGCTATGGGGTGCTAAACGGTGGAAAACGCTTGCGTCCTTTTCTCGTGATTCAAAGTGCTGCACTTTTTGATATCCCTGTAGAACATTCACTTGATGTTGCATGTGCCTTAGAATGTGTTCACTGTTATTCACTCATTCACGATGATCTTCCGGCCATGGATAATGATATCCTCCGACGCGGGAAACCCACCGTCCACATAGAATTTGATGAAGCAACAGCAATTCTAGCAGGCAATGCCCTCTTGACATTTGCCTTTGAAATCATTGCCCATAAAGCTGATGCACTATCTACAGAGATGAGAATACAATTGATCACAGCTCTTGCACAATCAGCCGGACTTGGTGGTATGCTAGGGGGGCAAATGCTGGATCTTGAAGCTGAAAAAAGACCACAAGAAAGTACTGACATCATCACACTACAACGCATGAAAACAGCTTCCCTGATAAGCTTTGCTTGCCAAGCAGGCGCCATCATTGGCAATGCGTCAGAAGAATTATCGACAAAGTTGGCGTCTTTTGGAACCTATCTTGGTTTAGCCTTTCAATTAACCGATGATCTTCTTGATGTTACTGTCAACACACAGACTTTGGGAAAAACCGCTGGAAAAGATGAAACAGCACAAAAGGCAACTTTTGTTCGTCTCTATGGCATTGAAGAAACCCAAAAAAAGCGAGATGCCATCATCACAAAAGCAGAAGCCCTCTTACACCCTTTTGGGATCAAAGCACTCCCTCTCCAACAAGCAGCGCGCTTTAGTGCAATACGCAAAAATTAACGTCATCCGCCCCCCCTATTACATTCCGCTCTATTGTACAGAGCCTACACCATCCTCTTTGTTAAATGTCCAAGAGATTTTTTTAAAAAATCTTACCATTGATCTCCATGATATTATTGAGCTCATCATACAATGGATATGACAAGGATATGACAAACCAGAGGTATATTAAAACAAGCACATGAATTTATAAAACACACGTGTAATCATAATCTCACTAAACTTTTTTGCGCATTCCTTCTAAAAAAAATACTGCCAACAAGTAAACCAATAAATAAAGAGCAAAAATATAAACGAGTGAGAAAAAGCCAAATATATCAACCATATACGCACTCATGTAAAAAAATACCAATAAGCTAAATCTCCCAACAGTTGACAAGAAAGATTCATATGTAGCCCTGAAATGATCACTAATACTATCGTGCAAAACAACTTCTACACGCAGATATGTATACTTAATGAGATAAAAAATTATACAGACTAAAATGACAGCAATTTCTTTTCTTGGTTCAAAGAAAGTCATTGTAAAAATCAGAGATGCTGAAAGAAGCAGCAATAAAATAAAATTTATCGTCTCACTTAAGTTTGTAAAGAGAAAACTAGCCAAGAGCTGAGAGAGCAATATCAGCGAAAATGTCACTCCAAGATCAAAATAAGTGACATGAATATGATGATCTTTAAAGATCCACTGCCAATATTGCGAAAAGATATTGAAAAAGATCAGTGAAAAATAAAAGCATAAAGAGATATAAGGAACTTGAACAAAAATAGAGATCATCTCTTTAGCTTCACAAGCAAAAAAATTTGCCTGAAGAGAATTTCTGTGGCTAGGTCTTTTTTCTCCTTTCAGGTCATCAAGAAAAAATAGACCAAAGAATGTTGTCATCAACATTAAAAATGCCGCGATATACCATATATATTGGCTCGAATAATCAGCAAAATAAGCACCAATCAAACTAAAGATAAACATGCCAATGTAATTATATTGAGAACTTAATCCCAGCACCTTTTTAGTCGATGTCACTTTTGCTTTTGCATATTGCACAAGTAAAGCATTATAAGCCCCCGCAATCAATGTCAGCGATAAGGCATTAAAAGATTCTGCTAAAAGAAAACCGTAAAAGCTTGTAGAAACTCCCATAAGAAAGAGCCATATAGCAGCAAAAGCCGCTGCTAAAACAATCGATATTTTATAACTTTTTCGATCGGCAAAATACCCCAGAGGAATATCAGTAACCATTATAATAAAAGCCTGAAATGACTTAATGATCCCGATATCAATAAGCGTTAAGCCTTTTTCAAGCATATAAAAAACAATAAAGGCGCCTGTTAGAATTCTTATACCATTAAATAAAAAGCCAAAAGCTAATATACTTTTCATGCATTCCCCCAATAACGCCAAAAAAAGGCATCTATATACATTATTTTATATCCATATAAAGCTGATTTTATGACAAATAGGACTATAACCGCTATAAGGATCTTCAGTCCTATCAATTTTATAGCTGGAAAAATGCCTCAAAATACCGGAAGAATGAAACATGTTCTTTTTATAATTTGTCAAAGCCTTCTTAATATTCCACGAACGCAAGAACCGCCAACAAGCCAGCATCCACATTTACGGATCTAGCAAAATCTTCATATCGTTTTGCTGAATAGTCTTAACAAACTCAAACGCATCGATATCAGTCATAGGCTTTTGATAACATGCCTAACAGCTGGTTTTCCTTGAGATCATAAGCAGTGCAATAGCTCTCACCGTACAAAGCAATCTATAACACACAATACATTGATTTATAATCATCATTCATTGTTTTGCATGTCGAATGAGCATCTTGAATATTGTACAATTCTTTCACCCACTCATAGTGCATCAATTCAAATTACTTAACGGACCCTATTACAAACAGAGATGATAAGTGCGTAAAAACGTTAGAAGTAAAGACTAAAATGTCTCTTATGGTACCATCTCAAATCTTAAGAACTGTATAGAAAAAGCGCAAGCATATGATGCTGCTGGTTGTTCTTTTATTAAACTTAAAAGATGGGGAACTCTATAAGTTCTATACCCTAGAACTTTACCATTATAGCATTTCATAAATCCTATCGTGAAATGGAAACCTTAGGAGATATCTCTTTAAAACAAGGTATCTCTTTTACTTCAACCTTGTGCAATTGTTTAACCTTGTCCAAAGCGTTTATGAATATAATCACTCAAAAGCCCCTCGAATTCTTCAGCAATATGATCACCGCGCAAAGTTTTTACCTTTTGTCCCTCAATAAAAACGGGGGCCGCTGGACTTTCTCCCACTCCAGGCAATGAAATTCCAATATCCGCATGTTTTGATTCCCCCGGTCCATTGACAATACACCCCATCACAGCAACCTTCAAACCTTCAACCCCAGGATATTTTTCACGCCAAACGGGCATATTTTTGTGTAAATCTGTTTCAATTTTTTGCGCCAATTGCTGAAAGACCGTTGAAGTTGTACGCCCACATCCAGGGCAAGCTGCAACCACGGGGAGAAATTGCCGAAATCCCATCACTTGCAAAAGTTCTTGCCCCACTTTTACTTCTCGTGTCCGATCCCCACCCGGTTCCGGCGTTAAGGAAATTCGTATTGTATCGCCAATCCCTTGCTGTAATAAAATGCCCAAAGCCACTGAAGAAGCCACAATCCCCTTTGTTCCCATCCCTGCTTCTGTTAAGCCCAAATGAAGAGCATAATCACAACGTTCTGCCAAGGCAATATAGACAGCAATAAGATCTTGAACATCACTCACTTTAGCAGAAAGAATAATTTTATCACGCCCCAATCCCATCTCTTCAGCCCAAAGAGCCGACTGTATAGCGGACTGCACAACCGTTTCCCGCATAACTTCAGCCACAGATAAGGGATTCTCTTGTCTCGCATTTTCATTCATAAGCTGTGTTAACAACGCATTATCAAGAGAGCCCCAATTCACGCCAATGCGAATAGGCTTATGATACCGACAAGCAATCTCAATAATTTCTGCAAATTGACGATCTTTTTTGGCACCAAAACCGACATTTCCAGGATTGATGCGATATTTGGCAAGCGCCTCAGCGCATGCCGGATGATCAGATAAAAGCTTATGGCCAATATAATGAAAATCCCCAACCAATGGGATAAAAAATCCTAACCGCTCTAATCGCTCGCGTATTTTTGGTACAGCTGCCGCTGCTTCATCACGATCAACCGTAATACGAACCAATTGTGAACCCGCTTGCCAAAGAGCAGCCACTTGAGAAACGGTTGCATCAATATCAGCGGTATCTGTATTCGTCATTGACTGTACAACGACCGGATTCTGCCCCCCAACCATTACATCACCAACAGCAACACCAACAGAGTAACGGCGCTCAAGAGGTTTCGATAAAAAATAGGTTGTGTTCATCACGTCCTCAAATTTTTTAAAATCTGCACTATCAGTCATCATTGACATTGACTTTCTCCGCGCTTTAAAAGACGAAAATACACCGCCCACCAAATCTTAACAGATTGCTTAAAGCTCCATCTGTTTCCCCCGATGCAATTTAAGCTCATAAGCGAGGTCCATTTCATAAATGCCCCAGATAAATCTTACCACGCCTGTTCAGGTTCATAATTTTACACTTGGTTGCTTCAAAAAGAAACTGAAATCAGACAAGGAAAAGACCGCATTTTTAAGCGGCCCCCCTATACACTACATCCACATCATCGAAAAACAATATTTTACAACACAAACAAATAAAGCTTATCAAAGTACAATTTTTTAAAATACACGAAATCTACCACCTAATTAAGACAACATATTGATTTACAATAGTCTCTTTTTTATAAATTTGAATAGAAAACTTAAACATCGTCAACTTCTCTCATTTAAAATCTGTTCATCATCAATCAAAGCCATACCCCTTACACACCTAAAAACGCCCTTGGAGATAGAACTAAAAAAGTAAAAATGCTTGAGAAGCTATCTCCAAAAGCGATAGCAACACTTTGAACACGCACCAGAAAATGAAGTGCCAATTTGATCCTTTCATGAAATAATGATGGGAATACGCGATAAGCTTGATACCTCTCACGTAGGATTATTCCTTGCAGGAGATTTTATCTTATATTCTTTATCCTCTCATCATGAGGTGAACACAAGCCCGTTAAGAAACACCTCATTAAATCCAAACGCTTAAATTTTCACCTCACCCCCAAGCCGCATAATCGATGCAACTTTTCAATTTTTAAGCCGTTATAGCAAAACCCCAAACACAATTCCAACGATCATGCAACAATTTAACACATGAAGGAGTCAACAGATGTGTCTATTTTCAACCAACGCCAAAAATGCTAAAATTAAAAAACGTATTGCACAATTAAAAAGAGAACTGGTCCCCGTAAATCGCTGGAGTTCTCAAAATGATAGCTTTGAAAATATTTCTGAGCTGTTTAACACATGGAAACAAAAGGGGCGTCATGCGCTTTATCACCTAAACGAACAGGCAACAGAATTAAAGAAAAAAGCAAAAGAAAACCCTAAAAAAACCCTCGCATTAGCAGCCGGATTAGTTTTAGCAAGCATCTTACTCATACGTAAAAATTACTAATACTAATAACTTTTCCCTTTTAATGCCCGATTCAAAGCGGGCATTTTTCCTGTCGTTGATAAAGCATAATACTTGACACCTCTAGCGCCCAAAAGAATAAATTTTCACCCCACAGTCTATCATCCAGCTTTTTATCAATGCAATCTCTCTCACCCATGCAATCCACACCATCACACACAAAAGAATAATATTTCTAAAGAAAGAAAACAAACTCTGCTATGGATATGCAGTCCATATGAATATTTAGTGTGTTAAATACACCTGGTCCCTCACCTCAAAGGAGGGAATATTCACGGTAAAATAAAATAACACCCCAATTTAATCTCAAATTTCTCCAAGATTCATTGTAAATATAGGCTAAAATAACAAATTAATACTGGTGATTATATTTTTACTCTATCTGTTCTTACTTATTATTGTAATGAGAAAAAAGGGAGGATATTTTTATATTGAGAGCTCACACGTCTCTCACGAACAGATGTTTTTTACAAAAATTTTCCTTTAAACAAAAGAAATGTTTCGCAACAACCGTGTGTACAGCATCCTTTGAATTTCACATACATGCCTCCGCAGTAATTCTTCTATTTTTTTCAACGAACTTTGCCAAAACATAGAACAAATAAGACAAGCTATTTACAAAAAAGTGCGTAAAAACACAAAAACATTCAACAGCTCATTGACCAACTTAAAAGTCCTAAAAATGATAGAGAACGACACAAAGATTATACCAAACCACTTCGTGGTCATTAAACTGAAAAAAGGAGCAAAATCATGAACAAAGCCATTATCACAGCACTGCTGTTGTGCACTGCTATTATCACTGCGCTGGTTGCGAAAAAACCTACAGCGTAGCAGAGTTAAAAAAAGATAAAAAATTATTCGAAGAATGGGCAGTGAGATGTGGGTGGTCAAGAACTTCAACAAATTGTGAAAATGTATGAGTAGCCGATCACGAACTTGCCATAGAACGTCAGAAAAAAGCTGAAGAAGAAAACCCGTAAACGTAGAGAAGAATGGGAAAAGTGGAAAGCTGATGCTGAAAAACGGGGAGCTGAAAGTGAAGCTAGAGGACGAGCTAAACTTGAAGAATTACAGCGAATACAAGAAGAGAATATTCGTAAAATGTTTGAACCTAAAGAACAAACTGAAAAACAACATCACGTCTTTTATTTGTTTATCTACTCTGATAACCGCATCTTGTACACTCCATTTATAGATTACAATATTATACGTTCGTCACTGTAAAGCTATAGCGATACAGTTTTCAAACTTAGTATCCTTGTTACACACACAACACATGCCTCTAGCTATGAGACTTGGGTCAGAGAGATATATGAAGCCTTATACTCTTGCAAATGTCCCACAAGGAATACACTCGAATAAAAAAGAAGCACTTCCCCCGCACCTGAAAAGACGAGGATTTTACCCAGCTCTGATACTCATCTGGCATTTTTTCCAGCCAAGCCTCTATCACTGTCCACCCATACCGTCCCACATCACCACACCTCAAAGGACGCTGTTACGAGAGTATAGAAAAGCACCTTATCAATCCTCCCCTCGACTGAATTATTAAAAGAAAAAGAAGGGATTAAAGAGGCATGCGCTTTAATGTTCTTTAGAGCATTATTTTACATCATTACCAATGAGAGTTTTAAGAGCTTTAAGAGATAGATCATCACAAACCAAACTAAATCTTCTAAAGTGAACAACCACTTGCTATAAGAAAATGGTACAAAAATTAAATTGAAAAAACCCAAAATTTTATCCTCCAGAATCGACCCGCTGCGAAGTATCCACATACGTAACCACAGACATCCCAGGAATGAGCTTTTCGACCCCTTCCTGACCAGGATCTAAAGCAATCCGTACTGAAATACGTTGCGCAATTTTGATAAAATTACCAATTGTTGTATCTGTTTTTAACAATGAAAACTCTGAACCTGTCGCTGGAGCAAAACGAACCACACGCCCTGTTAACTTTTTGTTATTCAATGCATCAACAGAAAAAACAACCGGTTGTCCCACACGCATCTGAGAAAGTTGCGTTTCTTTAT
Source organism: Bartonella sp. ML70XJBT (assembly GCF_028618425.1). Taxonomy (NCBI): domain Bacteria; kingdom Pseudomonadati; phylum Pseudomonadota; class Alphaproteobacteria; order Hyphomicrobiales; family Bartonellaceae; genus Bartonella; species Bartonella sp. ML70XJBT. The sequence goes on along the minus strand of NZ_JAQISX010000006.1, from coordinate 53,580 downwards.
AATTAGCAATAATCCAAATATCATCAGAAATGACCGAGACCAATTGCGTCCCCGGCATAACATATTGTCCTACCCTAGCGCCAACCAATCCAATATAGCCTGTTCGAGGCGATAAAATCTTTGTATGATCGAGATTGAGTTTTGCCAACTCAACCCCCACCTTTGCTCCCGCAACTTCTGACTGTAAACTTTGCCGTTCAAGATTTAATTGTTTTTGCAATTGCCGTTTTGTTTCCAGTGCCGCCAAGAGTTGTGAAAGAGGACGAGAAACAGAATTTGCTACCCCCCCAAAGCCTAACTTTTTATCAGGAACAACATTGGAGAATGCTCGTGAACGGGCCAATTCGACTTCTGCTGTATTAATTTCACCCTGCAAAAGCTGTGCTTGCAATTCAATACTAGCCAATTTTGCATTTTTTGAATCGAGAACAGCCTGTGCTCGTGCAAGCTGCTGACGAAAAAGAGAATCATCAAGTTCAAAGAGTAGCATTCCTTTTTCAACGCGTTGATAATCTTGCACATAAATCCGTGCGATCACCCCAGAGATCTGTGAACTAACCAAAGTAACATCACCTTTAATGGAAGCATTATCCGTTATTTGAATGTTGCTCACAAAGGGAGGTAGTCTCCAAGCCCACAAAATCAGCAAAACTCCCGTAATACCTGATAGGAATGCAACAATCGTAGCCTTTGACCGTAATGCTTTTATCATTTTTGCACCCCTCTTCTATGACATCACTTTTTTTCTAATGCACGCACAGAGCATGACTTAACAACCATTGTGACAAGAAAAATAACGAATACAACCATTGAAATATAAAAATAAAGCCGAAAAACGTCATCATAAGCAAAAATATTTGCTGTTAACTTAAATTTCTCTATCAACAGAGAAGTCCCCTGATCACTCCCCAAGCCATGAGCAACAGAAGCACCATAAGAAGGCGAAAATAAAGTATTCATCTCACCAGAAATAAGCGGATCAGTTACAACAATATTTTGTGTCAAGGATTCAAAGTTCTTATGAGCAAAATAAAACTGTAGGCTGCCAAAAAAAGCAGATCCCATCAATCCCCCCGTTACTTGCGTGAGCAAAAAAACAGCAATAAAACTCAAGACATAACGCGGTCCTCGCTCACCAGCGATCACAAACCCTTTGAAAAGAGCAGGAGGCAAAAAAAGGGCATAACTAAAACTCACCAATCCTTGACTCAACATCATGTCTCGTGGGCGCGTTAAATGGTTTACACGACTGTCTAAATAAGCGCCAAGTGCCAAACAACCCAAAGATAACAAATAAAAATAATCCTCACGCCCTGCGCGTAAAAAAAACACACAAACAGCTCCTCCTAACAAAATCCCCAATGTCACCGCAAGATACATGGGCGCCATCTCACGATTGAGCAAACCAAAAAGATTAAAAAAACCAACAGGCAAATTGGATCGCTCCAACAAGAAAACATGAAAAATCAATAAAATAAAGACAGATTGTATCATTTCTTTACTGAAAATCCAACGCAGATCAATCAATGGTTTTTCTCTATTAAGCTCAATCATAATAGCAACAGCCAAAGAGAAAATAGCCAGTGCGAGTCCCCAACCAATCCATGGTGCTTCATACCACCAATACAATACGCCAACAGACATAATCACAGCATTGAGACCAAGACCAAGAGCAATCAAACCATAACTTATCCAATCTAACTTTTGAATAACCTTACTACGGACAACAGGGGTCAGGGGCAGAGTATAGATACAGACCAAACTGATGAGAACCAGCCCCATTTCCAGAGCAGAAAGACTGGAAAAACCACCATTTTCCAGCAAATCAGGAGAAATCAAATGGGATAAAGGTGCTGCTAAAGCCGCATTCATATAATTCAAACTAAGACCAACAGTAAACTTCTTTGCCGGTGCAAAAGCCTCCATCATATAAAGCAACGCAAGCGAAGCCAAAGGTGCAGCAGCAATCCCAGCAAAAAAACGAATAATCAGCGCAGAACGCAAATCGGTCACAAAAAGCTGTAAAACGCAAACCAAAACGAAGCCAAGGATCGACAGTTCAGCAAAAGCACGCAATCCAAATTGATAGCGAATTTTGATCAACATAATCGCCACACTTACATTTGGTGCCATATAGGCTGCAACCAACCATGTTGTCTCGGCTAAAGTTGCGTGAAAATCACCGGTCAGATGAACAATATTAGACTGAACAATATTGGCCCCTAAGCCATAAGCCCATTGCAAAATAAGAGAAGCAAAAATATAAACAAAACATTTCGGCAAAGGTCCTGCAAAAACACGACCAGGGCGTGGGAAAGGTTTTCCGCCCCTTTTAGCAGACACAACCGTACTCCTTTTTCCGCTCATGTCACTTTTTCCTAATATACCCTGCTACGCTTCTATCAAAACAGAACCATCCACTGACAATTGCTGGAAAAAAGCCTCTATTTTAGAATTGTCCGCATTACTCGTTCCCCCCTCTAACGTCGCTTGAACCTGCAAGATCCGCTGTTCTAAGACATCAAAAGAAAGATGCTCCACAGCCACAACATGCTCAACCAATAAGGAGCAGCCGGAAAAGGTAATATTTGCAACACCTCCGCAAACAGCAAAGAGCTTTTCTCCCGCAGTGGTGCGAACACGAACACCCCCCAACACAATGCTTGCCACCAATGGTGCATGATGTGCCATAACGGTCAAAGAACCTGAAGCTGAAGGAAGAACAACAGACACCACCTGTTCTGAAAACACAATCTTTTCAGGCGATATAAGCTCAAACAAAAAATGCTCTTCTCTATTGTTTTCCACAAAAGTCTCCACAGTACCCAGAAGGGCTTACCGCCCTCTTTAACAACTTATCTTTTTCAACAACCTGCCCTTATTTAACGACAAATATTCACGACAGATTTATCTTCAAGTAAAAAGCTTCTGATTTAAGAAGCCTCTGCCATGAGGCGTTTTCCTTTTTCAATGGCTTCATCAATCGAACCAACCATATAAAAAGCAGCTTCTGGCAAATCATCATAATCGCCCGCACAAAGACCTTTAAAGCCTTTGATTGTGTCTTCCAAAGGAACAAGTTTCCCCGGCGAACCCGTAAAGGCTTCTGCCACATGGAAAGGTTGCGAAAGGAAACGTTCAATTTTACGCGCCCGGCCCACCAGCAGTTTGTCATCTTCAGAAAGCTCATCCATCCCAAGAATAGCAATAATATCCTGAAGCGCTCTATAACGTTGTAAAATGGTTTGCACTTGACAAGCAACCGTATAATGCTCTTCCCCCACAATCAACGGATCCAACATACGCGAGAAAGAATCAAGCGGATCCACGGCTGGATAAATTCCCTTTTCCGCAATAGAGCGCGAAAGAACAGTTGTTGCATCCAAATGGGCAAAAGACGTTGCCGGCGCTGGATCTGTCAAGTCATCAGCCGGAACATAAATCGCCTGAACGGAAGTAATAGAGCCTGTTTTTGTACTGGTAATACGTTCTTGCAAAGCTCCCATATCCGTTGCCAAAGTAGGCTGATACCCCACAGCAGAAGGAATACGCCCTAAAAGAGCAGATACCTCAGCCCCTGCTTGTGTAAAACGGAAAATATTATCCACAAAGAAGAGAACATCTTGTCCTTCATCGCGAAAGCTTTCTGCAATAGTCAACCCTGAAAGAGCCACACGCGCACGCGCTCCTGGTGGTTCATTCATCTGCCCGTAAACAAGCGCACATTTTGATCCTTCTGTTGAACCATTATTCTCTTTTGGATTGACATTCACGCGGCTTTCGATCATTTCGTAATAAAGATCATTTCCCTCACGTGTCCGTTCTCCCACACCAGCAAACACAGAATATCCACCATGTGCCTTTGCAATATTGTTGATAAGCTCCATAATGAGAACGGTTTTTCCAACACCAGCACCACCAAACAAGCCAATTTTACCCCCCTTTGAATAAGGGGCTAACAAATCCACGACCTTAATACCCGTGACAAGAATCTCTGAAAAGGTCGATTGTTCAACATATTCAGGCGCTTCTTGGTGAATAGAGCGCGTTTTGGTTGAAGGAATTGGACCCACATTATCCACCGGCTCTCCAATCACATTCATAATACGCCCCAATGTTGCTTCTCCTACGGGAACACTAATTTGTGCTCCTGTATCCACAACCTTTTGGCCCCGCATTAGACCATCGGTCGTATCCATCGCAATCGTACGCACGGTATTTTCACCCAAATGCTGTGCAACTTCTAACACCAAGCGATTACCTAAATTCTCTGTTTCCAACGCATTGAGAATATTTGGTAATGCCCCTTCAAATTGCACATCAACGACAGCACCAATAACCTGCTTGATCTCACCAACAGCGCCTTTTGCACGTTCTTCTTTTTTCACCGACGCGTCTTTAGCGGCACGACGTGCAGACGCAGATGAAGTCTTGACATCCACTTGAGATTTCGAAGCGTCTTTTTTCACACCGGAACGAGCAGCTGGTTTCTTTTTTTCACCTTTTTCTGCTCCTTTGCTTGAGGTTACTGCTTTTGCCATCAATCCTTACCTTTTCCATTTAAAGCGCTTCAGCGCCCGCAATAATTTCGATCAATTCTGTCGTAATTTGTGCCTGACGTTGACGATTATAAGCCACCGTCAATTTATTAATCATTTCACCTGCATTACGCGATGCATTGTCCATAGCTGTCATCTTTGCGCCCATTTCACCAGCAACATTTTCGAGTAAAGCTCGAAAGATTTGCACTGAAAGATTGCGTGGTACAAGCGCCTCTAAAAGAGAAGCAGCATCAGGTTCATATTCATAAACAATTGCCTCAGAAACAATCCCTTGTGAACCTTTAGCTTCTGTCTGTCCCCCAATATCTATTGCCTCAACAGCTGCTTTTGGAGTCCCCATTGGGATCAAGCCAAAAGCTGTTGGACGCTGATTAATTACGGAAACAAATTCAGAATAAAATAGTGTACAAACATCAAAAGCGCCTTCATTGAACAAATCAACAATGCGTTGACTAATCATCATTGCCTCGGCAAAACCAATTCGCTTTACAGCATGTAAATCAATGTGATCAATCATCAAACTTTTGTAATCACGTGATAAGATATCCGCACCTTTTTTGCCCACAGTGATAATTTTCACAATTTTACCAGTGGTCAACAGTGCTTTAATCTGCTCACGAGCACGACGAGCTATTTGCACATTAAAAGCACCACATAAACCACGCTCAGCCGTACACACCACCAAGAGATGCACATCATCGCGCCCCGTACCACGCATAAGAGCCGGTGCATCAACACCATCCACATCCTCCGCAACACTGGTTAAAATATCGGCCATCCTCTTCGCATAAGGACGTGCCGATTGCGCCGCCTCTTGCGCACGATGCAACCGCGCTGCTGCAACCATCTGCATAGCTTTGGTAATTTTCTGTGTTGCTTTAACCGAAGCGATACGGTCTCTAAGATCCTTTAATGAGGCCATTCAAGCATTCCATCAATTCATCACGAAAAATTTTTCGCATACGTGTTAAGAACAGTTATCAACTTATCTTTTATCTCATCTGTTATCTGCTTTTGCTCAGAAATTGCTTTTAAGAGATCTTGATAATCACTCCGCAAAAGCACCAAAAGCCCCTGCTCAAACCGCGCAACATCAGAAACCGCTAGAGAATCAAGATAGCCATTCACCCCTGCGAAAATAACCACCACTTGTTCTTCTGTTTTGAGTGGAGAAAATTGTGGCTGTTTTAAGAGCTCTGTCAAACGCGCTCCCCGATTCAAAAGCCGCTGGGTTGATGCATCCAAATCAGAGCCAAACTGCGCAAAAGCTGCCATTTCACGATATTGCGCCAATTCACCTTTAATAGAGCCAGCAACCTGTTTCATTGCCTTAATTTGTGCAGCCGAACCAACACGCGATACGGAAAGACCAACATTTACAGCAGGACGAATTCCCTGATAAAACAAGTTGGTTTCCAAGAAAATTTGCCCATCCGTAATCGAAATCACATTTGTAGGAATATAAGCCGAAACATCATTTGCTTGCGTTTCAATGACTGGTAAAGCTGTCAAAGATCCCGATCCATTTTCCGCATTCAACTTTGCCGCCCGTTCTAAAAGACGCGAATGCAGATAGAAAACATCTCCCGGATAAGCTTCACGTCCCGGTGGACGACGAAGCAAAAGAGACATTTGACGATAAGCCACCGCTTGTTTTGACAAATCATCATAACCGATCAAAGCATGTTGCCCATTATCACGGAAATATTCGCCCATCGCGCATCCCGCAAGAGGTGCTATAAATTGCAAGGGAGCAGGATCAGAAGCGGTCGCCGCAACAATAATAGAATATTCCAATGCGCCACGTTCTTCTAAAACTTTAACGAATTGCGCCACCGTCGAACGTTTTTGACCAATCGCCACATAAATACAATAAACTTTGTCCTGCTCTCGCCCAGATCCTTTTTCATGAAAAGGTTTTTGGTTTAAAAATGTATCAAGCAAAATCGCTGTTTTTCCTGTTTGGCGATCACCAATCACCAATTCACGCTGTCCCCGCCCAATAGGAATGAGCGCATCAATCGCTTTTAATCCGGTTGACATAGGCTCATGCACAGACTGACGCGGAATAATCCCTGGTGCCTTAACATCAACACGACGACGTTCTGTTTCCTTAAGAGGTCCCTTACCATCTATAGGATTTCCAAGAGCATCGACCACACGGCCAAGCAAAGCGGGCCCTACAGGGACATCCACAATAGCGCCTAATCGTTTGACACAATCCCCTTCACGAATATCGCGATCTGAACCAAAAATAACCACACCGACATTGTCAACTTCCAAATTGAGCGCCATCCCGCGCACACCATTTGGAAAAGCAACCATTTCCCCAGCTTGAACATTATCCAAACCATAAACACGAGCAATACCATCCCCCACAGAGAGAACCCAACCAATTTCTGAAACCTCAGCCTTTTGGTCAAAGTTTTTGATTTGCTCTTTTAGAATTTTTGAAATTTCAGATGGTCTAATATCCATCAGCTGACCTCTTTTTTCAATGCAAGCTTAAGCGAAGACAATTTTGTTAGAAGAGACGTATCAATTTGAAACGCCCCGACACGAACGATTAACCCACCAAGAATTGTTGGATCCACAGTGATGTGTAGCAAAACTTTTCCTCCAACGACACCTTCCAAAGTCTCACACAACTCTTGTTTTTGTTGAGAACTTAAGGGGCATGCAGAAATGATTTGCGCAGTAACTTGCCCACGAGCGCGTGCAACGCAACGCTGAAAGGCATGTAAAATACCAAATACGGCACTAAGCCTACGGTTTGTTGCAATAACGCGTAAGAAATTACCAATAATCAGCCCTGCTTCTTTATCAGCAAACTTGATGTTTTCACAAACAGATTGCATCACCTTAATCTGCTCTTTGACTGAAAAGAATGGACTAAGCACGAAGTGCTTTAAATCTTCATTTTGCTCTAAGACAAGCAAGAAATCTTCCACTGCCTTTTCAATCTTTTCAACGTTTCTAGCTTCTTGAACGCAATTAAAAAGTGCTTGCGCGTAGCGTTGATCTACCAACGGCAGCGGTATGAGAGAAAATGAATCCGACACGAAATACCGCCTCTTTCCCTTGAGCGACTCTCTGATAGTTATCAGATGATAATGAAACAGACATTCTCAATCTTAAGAATCTTCTTCTTAACACCTAGAACAAAAACCATTCGGTTTCTAGCATAGACATAGCCGACTCGCAACACCACAAATGGCTGCTTTTTAAAAATTTTAAATAAAATATTCAAAATATTTTTGAAAAGGATTTTTTAAGATCTCCAAGGTGGCATCCTGATTTTTTTATGCTCCTTTTTGACATACTGTAAAAAAGTCACGCTCTTTAATTTTGCTTCAAACAAAGCAAGATCAGAAAAAACTGTCCTTCTTTAAAAATCATCTCTCTTATCTCTACAAAAGCTTTAGCGAGAAGCGAGAAACAACTGCGACTGCAATTGCAAAAGTCTTTTATTTCAAATGTATAAGCAAGATATAATAATGGATATCCCCTTTAAAATTAAGGAAAAAATTGATCATTTTTCTCTTAATATCCACTCTTTATTAAAACGTTTCACAAACTGCTATATTACCAAAGTATATTGTTTTGTAAAAACACTTTAAGAATACAATGCATTGATTTATGAGAAAATGCATCATGTTATCATACAAGATAATCCCCCCGATACCATAAGACTTTATGACTTCAAATCCTTTTATCAAAATCATTCCCTTTCGACCGCATAAGCAAAAGAGCAAACGATTAAAGAAAAACGCTTTCTATAAACACTCTCAAGATATCAAGAGCTTTTAGAAGCTCAATAATGGTGCCAATTTATGGCTTTAAGAAATAAAGATGGGGAAGCCTTTAAAGGCTTTTTCATTTATGCAAAGCGTTTACATTATTGACACGCAACATCATAAAATGAATTCAAGCTTTCTGAGAAAGATTTGCTAAAACAATCATATGAAAGCCCCCTACCTTTACGTTTGATCAGAAGCAAACCAAACAGCTCTCACACACTCCTCAATGTTGCGCCCTTGACACTTGAGACAATTCATAAGAAACAAGCTTTCTTGGATAAGTTTTACGCCATACGAGCGCCTCACCTTGTAACCTTCAAAAGGTGAAAAACTTAATAAATCAATGTGTTGTACGAATAAGGACGATACCTCTGTTCCTCTCATAACTTCCTCTCATAACTGAGATATTTTTCCCCGCGGTGCGGCTTGACGCAGGGCCCGCTCATAATGTTGTAGCGGCTTGACGCTGTTGTGCAGACACAATCAAAAAGGCAAGACGCCATAGGAGGGAAAATAATCATGCTGACGTACTATAATCTCTCGTTTGTAAAAATCTTCTGGTTTGCATGAAAGTAAGGCTTTCCGGATAATCCGGTTGATAGGTTTGTAATAGTCCTAAACTTTCCAATCCCACCCGCCCTGCTTCTCCCAGCCACTTGAGAGAGAAATTTTATTTTTAAAAAAAGCTTTGTGGATCAATATCAATTTGGACCCGAACAGAACTAGGCATTTTAGGACTATTGCTCAGCATTGCCCGAATGAACCCTTGTATATCAAAAGAGCGCTGACCTTGCAGTAAAAGCCGAAAACGATAACGCCCCCGAACCAGAGCTAAAGGCGCTTCTGCGGGGCCCATAACCGAGATATTTTTTTCCCGTGGTGCAGCTTGACGCAGGGCCCGCGCATAATGTTCCGCGGCTTGACGCTGTTGTGCAGACACAATCAAAGAGGCAAGACGCCCATAAGGGGGCAAATGATACTGTTGACGTGCTGTAATCTCCCGTGTGTAAAAATCTTCTGGTTTGCATGAAAGTAAGGCTTTTATGACCGGATGATCCGGTTGATAGGTTTGCAATAGTCCTAAACTTTCCAACCCCACCCGCCCTGCTCTTCCAGTCACTTGAGAAAGCAGCTGGAAAGTACGTTCACTTGCACGTAAATCGCCATTGGCAAGACCAAGATCAGCATCAATAACCCCCACCAGAGAGAGCTTGGGAAAATGATGTCCTTTAGCGACCAACTGTGTCCCAATAATAATATCCACATCGCCATTGGCAATGGCTTGCAATTCACTTCGCAACTGCCCAATTCCCCCTTTAAGATCTGTTGAAAGAATCAATGAGCGCGCTTGGGGAAAAATCCCTTTTGTTTCTTCTGCAATTCTTTCCACACCCGGTCCACAAGCTACGAGATGGTCTAATGTTCCGCATTCAGGACAGGCTTCTGGAAGGGATTGATGATAGCCACAATGATGGCATTTCAGTTGTCCTTGCGCACGATGTTCGACCAACCAACTTGAACAATCGCTACAATGAAAACGATGTCCACACACTCGGCATAAAGTTAAAGGCGCATAACCACGGCGATTAAGAAAAAGGAGCGCCTGCTCGCCTTTCTCAAGTGTTTGTTTTAAAGCTCTTTCAAGGGTAAAAGAAATAAAGCGTCCCTTTTGCACTCCTCCTTGGCGCATATCAATGACCCGCAACTGTGGAAGGGAAACTTCTTTAAAACGGGAGGGTAAATGCACCTTTTGATAACGCCCTTTTAAAACATTGGCTTGGCTTTCAATCGACGGTGTTGCTGAGGATAAGATAACAGGAAAATGCTCAAAAGAGCCCCGTGCAACAGCCATATCACGCGCATGATAAAAAATGCGCTCTTCCTGTTTATAAGCGCTATCATGCTCTTCATCGACAACAATCAAGCCAAGCGCATGAAAGGGAAGGAAAAGTGCCGAACGGGCCCCCGCAACGACACGCACCCGCCCTTCTGCAACTTGCCGCCAGACACGTTCTCTACGACGTGGTGTCAAATCGGAATGCCATTCTGCTGCCGCAGCGCCAAAGCGTGCATAAAAACGATCTAAAAACTGCTGTGTTAAAGCAATTTCTGGCAATAAAATTAAAACTTGGCTACCCCCTTTGAAGGCTTGAGCAACCGCTTCAAAATAAACTTCTGTCTTTCCAGAGCCCGTCACACCATCGAGCAAAAAAACTTGAAACTGAGAAGATAAAACACCTTCCCGCAACAGTTTTGCTGCTTCACTTTGTGCGCCCTGCAACTGAGGAGGACAAAAATCAGGATCGGGCATACCGACAAGATCAGGAGCAGGAACCTTAACATCTTCAAAAATTCCTAGTGCTTTTAAACCTTCAACAACAGAAACAGAAGTTCCAGCCGCATGTGCAAGACCAGAACGTGTCCATATCTTCTCACTGCGCACCAATTCCAAAACCCGTGACCGCGCTGGTGTGAAGCGTTCCACATCTCCCCCACAATAGCGCAATCCAAGCATCTGCGCTTCCGGCTCTAAAGCAGCCGGTACGGACAAAACCAATCGTGCAACAAGACCGAAAGGCGTCATTGTATAACGGCTAACAAACCGCAAAAATTTGATCATTTCTAGCTTTAATGGGGGACAATCAAAAACATGTAAAAGAAAGCGTAATTTTTCACGCGCCACCGAAGCAGTTCCTTGCCCATCCTTTGTTTTCTCCCCAATATCCACAACAAAACCGCAAAGCTCGCGCCCCATCACCGGAACCCGAACAAAAGAACCAATTTCCACTTCCATAGAATCCGGAACTTTATAACTATAAGCATGCGCAACAGGAAGAGGAACCAAGACAGATACAACCTTTTCCTCTATCATGTTTGAATTCACCTTTTTAACCAATCTATGATCTCCCCCTTATCTACAATCCTTTTCTACAATCCTTTTGTCTAAGATCGTCTTGTCTACGATTATCTTGAGCACCAACAGGTCCACACCTTATTTTTAAACACTCTTATAAAATTCATTTATAAATTCAGTGTGAGCTTCAATCATTCTTCCCTTTCACAATAAGCTTCTCACAAGAATCATTCTTAATACGCATTCCATTACAAAAACACCAATCTCATCCTCTATAGCAAACAAACAATGCTACTCTCCAGTGCAAATAAAACCCATCACGATTAAGCATTCAACACAACATTAATCACTATCATCACTGCACTCCTTAGCGATCCCATAATTGTAATTTCACGCCCAACATAAACACTTTTATTTTCTTTCCACCTCATATCTCAACTTATCATCAACATATTGATTCATAAAAATAAATCATTTTTACATATCGTCATAAAAACGCTCAATATGAGAATTTTTTTATTATAAAAAATTCTTTAAACGCAGGAAAACTTCACATGTAAAACGCATATCCTCTTTAATGATACTTTACGACACAAAAATATCCATTCACTGACATGCGACAATCGAAATAAAATGTCCCATAAGATAAGGAAGGCATCTTATAAAATTCTCAAATATCAAGAGTAATCACCAATGGAAAATGAGCAAAGGGTGCGACAATGCTCGCTTATTTCCATAAATATAAAGCAATCACGATGCAAAGATGCCACTACACAAAAATGCTCATGTGCAATGAATCCTACGTCTTATGACAAGCAACGCCATGAAATAGGCATAGAAAAAATACGAAATCTTTCTTTACAGAAAGCAAATGCATGATGAACACCATGGCATCCTTTTTTGCATTCCTATTTTTATAGAGATGTTCATTCTTCCTCTTGCTTTTGCTGTCAACAATAGCGCATAACAAAAAAGCAAGATAAAATGTGAAAAGCTTTAAATAAAAAGCTAAAAGGAAGAGGCTAGAGATGAAATTTTTTGTGGACAGCGCCAATATTGAAGAAATCCGAGAATTACAGAATTTAAGCCTTGTTGATGGTGTGACCACCAATCCCTCTCTTATTCTAAAATCAGGACGCAATATTCTTGAAGTGACAAAAGAAATTTGTTCTCTCGTTAGTGGACCTGTTTCTGCTGAAGTTGCCGCAACGGAATTTGAAAACATCATGAAAGAAGCGGCTGTTTTAGCAAAGATTGCTGATAATATTTGCATCAAACTTCCTTTAACTCTAGATGGATTAAAAGCTTGTAAAGCCCTTACAGCAGAAGGACTAAAAACAAATCTCACCCTTTGTTTTTCTGCCAATCAAGCTTTACTTGCGGCCAAAGCAGGTGCAACCTTTGTTTCGCCTTTTATTGGAAGACTCGATGATTGCGGACTAAATGGAAGTGAACTCCTTCATGAAATTCGCACAATTTATGATAACTATAACTGTAAAACACAAATCTTAGCCGCTTCAATCCGCACCGTTAACCATGTCAAAGAAGCAGCCCTAAGTGGTGCTGACGTTGCAACAGTTCCACCCGCAATCTTAAAAGCCCTCGTCAAACATCCGCTTACAGATAAAGGATTGCAAATATTTCTCAACGATTGGCAAAAGACAGGACAAAAGATTGCCTAAGGACGAGAAGTTTTATTGGAAAGATCTCTAGAAAGTAATAAAAAAATCTGTTCAGCAAGCTCTTCTGCTACACGCTTTTTTGCATCTTCTTCTGCTTGCATCGTTGCATATTCTTGACGAAGTCGCTCAAAAGAGGCATTCATTATTGCTGTTCCTTTTGCAACAGGCCTATTTTTCATATCCTTCAAGGTATAGGAAGCTTTGCTCATAACAGTTCCAACAGAAGGTCGTCCCTTTCTTTTTTTCTCAAAATCAACGTCTATCTGCATCGATTCTCTTGTCAAGAAGGATATCTGCAATGCCAATTGATAAGCCGGTTGAGAAGGTTTACCCCCCTTTCCATACAACAAAAACAGCAGATGATTGCGTACCATTTGTCCAAAACGATCCGAAGGCTCTTCCACAACAATAGAGCTAAGCTTTTGTGCAAGCCCCAAAGAAGCTTGCTCAGAAGAGTACCCATAAACAGCAGAATTCATTGCGCTTAAACTCTGCGACTCTTGACGATAGAGTGGTTCAACTTTACACCCATACAACTGGGAACAGACACCCGCTAAAACGACAAGAATAAAACTTTTAAAGAACGACATTCACAATCCTTTGTGGAACAATAATGATTTTTTTCATAGGTTTTTCGCCCAGCTGCATCTGTACAAAATCTAAAGCCAAAACCGCTTCTTTAATCATGGTCTCATTCGCTGTTGCAGCAACGGTGACCTCACCACGTTTTTTGCCATTAATTTGCACTGGCAAAGTATAGCTTTCTTCAACGATCAATGCGGAATCATAAACAGGCCAAGCAAGTTCAGACATTAAAGTTTTCTCCCCTAAAGCCGCATGACATTCTTCCGCTAAATGCGGAATAATAGGTGCAATCATGGCAAGGAAAAAATCCATAGCTTGACGTAAAGCGGCCTTCATTTCATCCTCAACATCTGCCACCTTATTTAACAAAGGTACCATAATATTCAAGAATTCATAAAGGCGTGCAATAGCCCGATTAAAGGCAAATTTTTCTAAATCATCTTCGACAGCGTGGAGCGTGCGATGCGCTGCCTTTGACAGATCTAAAGCCGCTCCCTGATGCCCCGCACAAGGGGCCACATCCTTTAAAACAGAAGCACTCAACGCCACATGGCGCCAAACACGCTGGACAAAGCGATGCGCACCTTCAACACCCGATTCTGTCCAGATGACATCACGCTCAGGGGGAGAATCGGACAACACAAACCAGCGTACCGTATCAGCGCCGTAAGATGCAATAATATCATCAGGATCAACGACATTCTTTTTTGATTTTGACATTTTCTCAATCAAACCAATCATCACTTCGCTTTGATCTGTCAATTTATAAGCACACCGTTTTCCATCTTTTTCAACAATCGAAATTTCTGCTGGAGAAACCCATCCTTGATCATCGCGATAGGTTTCATGCACCACCATCCCTTGAGTAAAGAGCCCCTTAAAAGGCTCATCCACACTCACATGACCAACCAATTTCATAGCACGCATAAAAAAGCGCGCATAAAGAAGATGGAGAATCGCATGCTCAATTCCACCAATATATTGTTGCACAGGTAGCCATTCAGTGGTTGCTTGTTTTTCAACAGGTTCTGCGGCAAAAGGAGCCGTAAAGCGTGCATAATACCAAGAAGAATCCACAAAAGTATCCATGGTATCGGTTTCACGTTTGGCTATTTGACCACAGGAAGGACAAGCAACAGCTTGCCACCTTTCATGCCGTGCAAGAGGATTCCCCGGTTGATCAAAAGTAACATCATCAGGCAAAATAACCGGCAAATCAGCCCGTGGTACAGGCACAACGCCACACGTTTTACAATGGATCATCGGAATGGGGCAGCCCCAATAACGTTGACGCGAAATTCCCCAATCACGCAATCGAAATTGCACTGTTTTTTTTCCTTGTGGTTGCCCATTGAGCACTTGCCCCTCAAGCCTTTTGGTAACTTCTTCAAAGGCTTGTTGGGGTGTCAAACCATCTAAAAAGCGAGAGTTAATCATCACCCCATCACCAACATAAGGTGTTTCAGCAATAACAAAATTTTCTGCTTGCTCTCCTTTTGGCAAAACCACTGGTTTTATCGGAAGATCATATTTACGCGCAAAATCAAAATCTCTCTGATCATGGGCTGGACAGCCAAAAACAGCCCCCGTTCCATAGTCCATCAACACAAAATTAGCGATATAAACGGGAATATGCACTGTTGAATCAAAAGGATGCACCGCCACAAGCGATGTGCGAAATCCTTGTTTTTCCGCTGTTTCAAGAGCTGCAGTTGTCATTCCACCACTCCGACAACTTTCAATAAAAGCCGCCAAGGTTTTGTCTTTTTTTGCAAGAGATTGTGCAATAGGATGATCAACAGACAGAGCCAAAAAGGAAGCACCAAACAAGGTATCAGGACGCGTTGAATAACAAACAACCTCATTAAATGGCTCACAAACATCATGAGCATCCCTTGCATCATCAGCTGTTGCCTTTAAAGCCCAACGAATCAGCAAACCTTGGGATTTTCCAATCCAGTTTTTTTGCATTGTGCGCACTTTTTCTGGCCATTGATCCAGTTCTTCAAGCCCTGCCAAGAGATCTTCACTAAAGTCACTAATTTTGAAAAACCACTGGGTCAATTCACGTTGTTCCACCAACGCCCCAGAACGCCACCCCCGTCCATCCACAACCTGTTCATTGGCCAAAACAGTATGATCAACGGGATCCCAATTGACCTTAGCCACTTTACGCGCCACCAGCCCCTTTTGATAAAAATCAAGGAATAGCATTTGTTGGCGGTGGTAATAGTCCACATCACACGTTGCAAATTCACGCGCCCAATCAAGTGAAAGCCCTAATTGCTTTAATTGCCCACGCATGACGGCAATATTTTCATAGGTCCAAGTTTTAGGATGTACTTTACTTTGCAAAGCAGCATTTTCAGCCGGCATCCCAAAAGCATCCCAGCCCATAGGATGAAGCACATTAAAACCTTTCGCGCGTTTATAGCGTGCCACCACATCCCCCATAGCATAATTGCGCACATGTCCCATGTGAATACGGCCTGATGGATAAGGAAACATCTCTAAAACATAATATTTTTTACG
Organism: Bartonella sp. ML70XJBT; assembly: GCF_028618425.1. Classification (NCBI taxonomy): domain Bacteria; kingdom Pseudomonadati; phylum Pseudomonadota; class Alphaproteobacteria; order Hyphomicrobiales; family Bartonellaceae; genus Bartonella; species Bartonella sp. ML70XJBT. Next base: position 37,565 of record NZ_JAQISX010000006.1, on the reverse strand, counting down.
GCAATTTTCCCCTACAGTCTGAAAAATTTTCCTTTCATCCCAAATTTCTTGCCATTTTTTTTCTCTCGCACGTGGATTATAGCGTTCACCTATCTTATAATGCTCAATTGTCATTCCCATGGTACTCTTTTAATAAAACTAAACCAAAAACTTGTTTTATTATGCTTGACCATGGATTAACCTCATCGTCAACATTTTCGTGCAATATTTCCCTAAGTATTTTATAAAAATAACCAACCCCTGAATAATACTTGAATAAAAACGGTAAAGCACAAAAATATGGATACACACACGCTCCCCCAAGCTTCCTCCACTGAAGCATTGCAAAACCTTAAAAAAGACATTGCAACACTATGTCAAGAGCTACAACGCCCCGTGGAAGAAGTTGAACTTATCGCTGTTTCAAAAACTGTTTCTACTGATGATATACGTCCCCTTTTGCAAGCCGGTCACTCTCAATTTGCAGAAAATCGTGTACAAGAAGCAGCACAAAAATGGCTGGGATTACGTCAACAATTTGAAAATATTAAACTTCATCTCATCGGTCCCTTACAATCCAATAAAGCCGCTGAAGCTGTTAAAATTTTTGATGTCATTCAAACGGTTGATCGTGAAAAAATAGCCAAAATTTTGAGTATAGAAATGCAAAAACAACAAAAACATCTTCCCTGCTATGTTCAGGTTAACATTGGCTTAGAACCGCAAAAGAGTGGTGTTGCCCCACAAGAAGTAGCCCCTTTTGTTTCTCAATGCAAAAACAACTATGGACTTGATATCATTGGTCTGATGGCCATCCCCCCTATCGAGGAAAATCCTGGTCCCTATTTCGCCCTCTTAGCAAAACTCGCAAAACAAGCAGAACTCCCAAAGCTTTCCATGGGCATGTCTAATGACTTTAAAACAGCTTTACAATTTGGCTCGAATGTCCTTCGCATTGGCTCTGCTTTATTTGGCAAGCGCCCTGTGTAAAGCAATTTCCTCCCATATATAAATTCCCCTTGAAAACTCTACGAACAAGCAAAAAACAACAGGAATAAGAAAGATATTTCCCTCAAACTCAAAAAAGCACAACTCTAACAGAAAAATTCCCGTTTCTCTTTCATCCCATAAGTAAAAGGAACAAAAAAACTGCTCTTCCTAAACTTCTCACCAGCACATCCTTAACCCATAACATGGCTTCAAAACAGCTCTGCTTTAATTTTCACGGTTCTTCACCTTGGCTCTACTTCGCCCCCTCTGATCACCACTCCACCAAAAGCACCTTTAAAAAAAGAGCTCCTGAATATACCTGAATATAAAAGTAAAATAATAATAGGTGCGTTGCGCATAAATGAAAAAAACTGTCGTAGAATAAATAATCGCAAAAAAAACATTCAAAACGATTATCGTAATAATTTCCATTAAAAACCAAGAATTCTCTTAATTTCCTCAACACGCGTAAACAATTTCTCCACATACCAATAACGTAAAGTAAGCCAAAAGAAGCTTAGATCTATCAACATAGCACTTCAATTCTCTTACTAAGTCACTTGAGCACAATAAGCACCTCAAATGCCAAAGCGAACATAAAAAACAGTGCTAAATAACATGATAGCAATCATAAAGACAACGCGATAGCGCAGAGACTTTTTTCACACTGCAAGAAGCAAGAGGCAACCAACAATTGCTAAAAAAGGCATTAACCCCATTCACACATACACACAATAACAACACAACGGAGTTCAATTATAAATATGTTTCTTTATTATAAAATTATAACTCAAAAAAAAATATCAGGTGCAATTTTTATAAACTTAAAATTTAATTAAGAAAAAACAATGATGTTATTCTTATATTTTTTAAATATTATAAATGATATTTTTATCTATACATAATATATTTATTATTTATACAGAATTTTTATTGTCATTTTTAAAATTTATTTTTTTATACTGTTTTTAATAGAGATAATTCAAGTTGGCGCCCATTGCACAAATTTTGCATAACACAGTGGGCTTCGAAAGGGGTTTTATGATAACAGTCCATTCTTATACGGAAGAGAGGATTAAAATGGGCAGTTCAAGTTTATCACATGCTTCACATGGTGTAATAAATTTCTGGGGAGAATATAATACTGGTGGTTATATCTCGAATTCAAGTAAAGATGCACTCTTTAGTGCAGGTGCAACAACGGTAGGCGTTGGATTGGCAAATGTTGTTTTTCCGGAAATATCAAGATCTATAAAAGCAGCTGTAACAGCAGCCTATGGAAGAGGAGCAGTTGCAGATCTTTTCTCTACAGCCAAGGAGTGTCACAAGTAAACTCAAGAAGTATTATTTTAATTTATAGATAATAACCAAGCAAGATATCTCTGAAGTTAGGAGCCTGAGAAGCATTTATTTAATAAGAGTAAAATAACTGTCTGATAGCTATGGATAACATAGTTTTCAGAGATATTTATTATGGATTGCATTTTATAGTCATGATTTTGCTATAATAAATATTCATTTATGAAATTGTAATAATGTTTTATTGTTTTATTTTTATCTATCTATACGAATATTATCAAATTATTTTTTGTACGAAATTAAAAACTATCTATAATAATAGGATTATTTATAGGAATTATATTTCTATTTCTGATATTTTATGTAGATAATTTTATTTATATTAATATTTATTAAATTTATTCTTAAAAAACACTCTCATTTTCCCTTCTTTTTTATATGATATTTTTTTAATGTCTTTAATGTTTTTATAAAAAGCTCTCTACCACAATAGGCTCTGCCGCATTTAAGCATCCTAAAGAAGCATAAAATACGCTCTTCAATATTATCACATCAGATTTTAAAATTGACTATTCCAATCTTTGTCATTTAATCTACCCTCAAAATGAAAAGCTTATGGGGAAGTTTTGCCTAAAGATACTATGGCTCATTTTCTCTACAATAAATAAATGAAAAGAGGGAACTTATGTCTGAAAAAATTTATCCAATATCAGATGATATTAAAAAAAATGCTCTCATCGATGAAGAAACTTATCAAAAATGGTATCAAGAAAGCATCAATGATCCAGAAAGCTTTTGGGCAAAACACGGTGAATGTATTGAATGGTTTAAACCTTTTACAAAAGTAAAAAATACGTCTTTTAATGATGATGTATCAATTAAATGGTACGAGGATGGAATAACAAATGTTGCCTATAATTGCATTGATCGCCACCTGAAAAACCATGGAGATAAAATCGCTCTGATTTGGGAAGGAGATAATCCCTATCATGATAAAAAAATAACCTATCACGAGCTTTATGAACATGTTTGTCGTCTTGCCAATCTCTTGAAAAGTCGTGGCATTAAGAAAGGGGATAAAGTAACCATTTATCTTCCCATGATTCCCGAAGCAGCCTATGCCATGCTTGCTTGTGCCCGCATTGGTGCTGTTCATTCGGTTATTTTTGCAGGCTTTTCTGCTGAGGCGATAGCAGGACGCCTTGTTGACTGTGAATCAACCTTCATTATTACCGCTGATCACGGCTTGCGTGGAGGCAAAAGAATTAACTTAAAAGACAATGTTGACCATGCCATTAAGATTGCTGCCCGTCAAAATGTGTATGTTGACCAAGTCATGGTCATACGGCGAACTTGTGGACCAATTGATTGGGTAGAGGGACGTGATTTTTGGTATCATGAAGAAATCGCTCATACCAAAACAGACTGTCCAGCAGAACCCATGAATGCTGAAGATCCGCTTTTTATTCTTTATACTTCCGGCTCTACAGGCAAACCCAAAGGTGTTTTGCATACCACAGCGGGCTATCTTATTTATGCCGCGATGACCCACAAATATGTTTTTGATTATCATCTGGGTGAAGTTTACTGGTGTACAGCCGATATTGGTTGGATTACGGGGCATTCTTATTTAGTTTATGGACCTTTATGCAACGGTGCAACCACTTTAATGTTTGAAGGCACACCAACCTTTCCTGATAAGGGAAGATTTTGGGAAATTGTCGACAAACACAAAGTCAATACGCTCTATACGGCACCAACCGCTATCCGCGCCTTAATGGGAGCGGGAAATTCATTTGTTGAACGCTCGAAAAGAACTTCCTTACGTCTACTAGGAACCGTAGGTGAACCAATTAATCCAGAAGCATGGGAATGGTTTTATCACACTGTTGGCAATGATCATTGTCCAATTCTCGATACATGGTGGCAAACAGAAACAGGGGGACATATGATTACACCTTTGCCTGGAGCAATACCCCTCAAAGCAGGATCAGCCACACGTCCTTTTTTTGGTGTTTACCCCCAAATCGTTGACGCTGAAGGCAATGTTTTAGAAGGTGAAGCAGAAGGCAATCTTTGTATCAGCGATTCATGGCCTGGACAAATGCGCACGCTTTATAAGGATCACGAGCGTTTTATTCAAACCTATTTTTCCACCTATAAAGGAAAATATTTTACAGGCGATGGCTGTAAGCGCGATAGCGATGACTATTATTGGATTACAGGACGGGTTGATGACATTCTCAATGTCTCAGGGCACAGGTTAGGAACTGCGGAAATTGAATCTGCCCTTGTTTTGCACCCTGCTGTATCAGAAGCCGCTATTGTTGGTTACCCTCATCCCATTAAAGGACAAGGAATTTATAGTTTTGTCACTCTCATGGAAGGCAAAACATCCAGTGACCAATTGCGGAAAGAGCTTATTCAACATGTCAGAAAGGAAATAGGCTCCATTGCTATCTTGGATAAAATTCAGTTTGCTCCGCAACTTCCCAAAACGCGATCAGGAAAAATTATGAGACGTATTTTACGCAAAATTGCTGAAAATAATTTCGATAATTTAGGAGATATTTCAACCCTTGCCGAACCACAAGTTGTTGAAGATCTGATTGCCAATCGACAAGATTAAAGAAAGACGACAAAATACAATATACGGTGGTTTTTGTTTTTCGCACAAATATCTCGACATTGTTATGAAAACCACCGATGAGAAGAAAAAATTCCAAATGGGAATATGCTCTTCATGGAAATATGCATATGAATTAAGAAAATAAGATAAAAAGAGCAACTGAGCTTTTTAAAATTGCCTTTTTAATGGTTTCAAGCCTCCTCAATGCAAAAAAGTCTCTGGAGAAGAAGGAAAGATAATTCTGATGTTTATACTAGAATCACTTTGAATTTCCTGCTAAAATCATAAATAAAGGGAGAAAGAGCAAGTATAAATAATAATATTTTTGAGCAAGAATATTTATCGATAACAAAAGCGCAGAAAAAGCCATGAAATTTAAAATGAACAAGCTTACAGCAAAAGCCTAACGCAATGAAAAGGAAAAAATTTTTAGAATAAATGCTACAAGATAAAATCAGGAGTAAGAACAAAAAGTGATTCATTTTGAAAATGTTGGTCTGCGTTATGGAATGGGCCCAGAGGTCCTTCGCGATATTAGCTTTCATATTCCTGCTGGCTCATTTCAATTTCTCACGGGGGCCTCTGGAGCGGGTAAAACATCATTGATGCGTCTGATGTTTTTGGCACTCAAACCAACGCGTGGTCATATTGATTTATTTGGAACAGACACAGCTTTACTCAAACGACAAGAGCTCCCAGCTCTGCGACAACGTATTGGTGTGGTTTTTCAAGATTTTCGTCTCCTTGACCACATGACCACTTATGAAAATGTCTCTTTGCCCTTACGCATTAAAGGGCAAGAAGAAGCAACCTACCGCAGTGAAGTAGAAGATCTTCTCTGTTGGGTAGGTCTTGGGGATCAGATTCATGTTTTACCACCGGTTCTTTCCGGTGGGGAAAAACAAAGAGTCGCCATTGCGCGCGCGCTTATTGATCAGCCTGAAATCCTTCTTGCGGATGAACCAACAGGAAATGTCGATCCGCCCTTAGCAAAACGCCTGCTACGTTTGTTTATTGAATTAAACCGTTTTGGAACGGCTGTAATCATTGCCACCCATGATATCGCCTTAATGGAACAAGTTGCAGCACGACGTATGCTTCTCCATAATGGACGGATGACGATTCATGAATAAATTTTTCTCCATTTTTACCAGCAATAAAAAAAACACAACGGCGATTATTCCCAGTAGCAACATTTCTGGGCAAGCGCTGGTTGCCGTGATTGCTATTATGACATTTCTCTCAAGCCTCACCTTAATTGGTGTTGATTTAATCCAGCGCTCTGCCAAAAATTGGAGCAATCAAATTAGCTATGAAGCCACAATACAAATACGCCCCATTGACAATGTTGATATCAACAAAGCACTTCATGATGCAGTAACATTGGTTAAAACCTTTTCTGGTGTACAAGATGCAAAAATTGTTGACCAAAACGCCACCGAAAAGTTACTCGAACCATGGCTTGGAACAGGTTTTAATTTAAACGAATTGCCCCTTCCCCGCCTTATCATTGTCACCTTAAAAGAAGATGAAACAATCAATTTTCCCGCCATCAATCATGCCATTAAAACCCAAATTCCAGGCGGTCAATTTGATGATCACCGTGTTTGGGTCCATCGTTTTGCAACCATGGCATACACCACTGTTTTCATTGGTTTTTCAATTTTAGCATTGGTTTTAGGCTCTCTTATCCTCACCATCATTTTTGCCACGCGCAATGCATTGGCAGAAAATGCCCATATTATCAATGTGTTATATTTTCTTGGTACTGAAACTCTTTTCATTGCGCGTCAATTTGACTGGCATTTTTTTAAAACTGCTCTGCGCGGTGCTTTATATGGTGGTATCACAAGTATATTTCTGTTTTCGTCCCTTTGTCTTTGGACAAATTATAACTTAGGAAAAGCAGAAGCTAGCCAAGTAACCGCTTTATTTGGACATATTTCCATAAATTCCATTCCTTATGGAAAAATTATTCTCCTGATTATTTTTGTTTCTTTTCTCACCACTTTGACAAACCGCATGACTATTTTAGCGCAACTGAAAAAAATTGATCAATGTGAAAACGGTTTATTTTAATTTTATGACTCACAACAGCTCCAACTCATTGATGCAACACGATTTAGAACGTCCTATTTCAAAACAGCTCCATAGCTGGTCTCCCCGCTGTTTATTTCGCTATTTTCCACCCACAACCCTTACTCTTGCGGTCATTGTTTTCATTTTTTGGGGTGGTTTTATTATTTTTTCTGAAAAAACCGAACGGCTTTTCCCTCCAACGCCTCTTCCCAAAGCCGATGCCATCATCGTGCTTACAGGCGGAGAACACCGAATAGAAACAGGACTTCATCTCTTACAAAAAGGACTTGGTTCACGACTCCTCATCAGTGGTGTAAACACTTCAACCAATCTAAGGGGTTTTATGCATAATATGCATATTAGCCCACAGCTTATCTCCTGTTGTATTGATATTGGGCATCAAGCAGTTAACACCAGAGGAAACGCCGAAGAAAGCGCCGCTTGGATTAAAAAGCACCACTATAAAACCCTTTATATTGTCACCCATGATTACCACATATGGCGCTCAATGCGTGAACTTAAATATCTCATGCCCGATATCCATTTCATTGCTTACCCTGTGAAAAAGAGTGATGCTGACAGTACAATACAACAGATTAAGCAAGCCCGCATTCTTATAATCCAATATATTAAAACGCTCCAAGTCTATATCAGAACCGCCTTCTGATCTGTTCCTCCTAGTCCTTTACTCTTGTGACCTTGCTGCCTTTTGACCACTTCCTAGTGTCTTCTCCATACCCCTCGAGTTACCGCCATAAAAGCACAACAAAGCTTCCCCTCATACAAAGCAGAACACTCCAAGAAACGTATCACTATCTTACACATTCATCCCGAGACATCTCTTACATCCCAAACATTATCCCACACATATATATACCATGCTTAATATAAAAACAGCTCTTGTAAATAAAACTCCCCAGACAGCTATAAGATCTCCAAAGTTGTTATAGAGATCTATCGCCCTCTCTTTACGTTTCATAAAAAATGCAAACCACCCCATCCTATATTTTGCCCGCTCCTCATATGACAATAACTCTTAAGCCACTTGGAACGATCGGTAAGGGGCATGCTTTACGCCCTTTTTAAACACTAACATGCCAATCTCATATGACATGCAAGAAAGTAATTTTAATAAATTTAAAATGAGAAAAATTTATGATCCTTAGATTTTTCATTCAACAGAGAAAACATTAAACGATCATTATAAGTCAATAGATGAACAACAATCTCTTTATTCTATAAAGCATCTTCATGAGAGCATTTTAGATCATAGATAGAAATAAGCTCAAAACGCACACCACCACAAACATCCCACACACTTCATAGCAATCTTTTTTTAAATCATTTCCCTTTCTAAGATCCCTTTTTATTTGGTTTTCTCCCCACAAATCTATAAACAATAACAGTCTAGATTTTTGTCTAATGCGCCCCCCTACTCACTTCCAATCACACCCGCTCAAAAGACAGATTGCATGAGAGTTATAACTTCATCCCCGCATCTCAAAAGAGAAAGATTCCTATCAGCAATGGTTTGTAAACAGTCCACTTTCTCTAAACAAGCTCTGCTCGACTTCCCCATTTATAGGATTTACGCTCATAAAGTGCGATAAACAAACTTCACCTGAGAATATTCACCCCTGTTGCTAAAACTCCTGTTGCTAAAACTCATGTATCAAAATTTTAGCTGTCTTATTGCGCAGGATATTTTATTCTCACCAAGACAAATCCTCTTCATCTTAAAAGAAGAGCCTTAAATACCGTAAAATTCCCTCTTTTCAAATCTATTCTCTGTTGAATCAATCAAAACTGTTTTGTTTGCACATCACAGGAAAAGAGAACCTGCGTAGCATAAAACTGTCCCAAAATAGCATGCCTCTTATGAAAAGTCTCAAGTGCCAAGGGCTCATCGCAAAATTGGGGACAGTGGATGATAGTTCCGACTTGGATCACACTCCCTTAAAGAAGAGTGTTTTATCACCGCCCCCAAAAACTCTCATTTTACCGCACAATGGACAATTGAACCTTTTCGGACAACTGAACCTTTTCAGTTTCTCGCACTTCCAATTTTGGAAGATTACGCACAATTTTCATGGTTTCTAAGCTTACCGTAATAACCCGTTGAAACAATTCCAAAGGATAAGCTGGATTACCCACCGTCTCAACAGCATAACGATTAGCATCATTAACAATGCCGCTTGCCTTATCTGTTTTGACAATCTGCCGCTCCATCACCCATTCAAGAGCAGGCCTGCCATTGACCACATAATCATAAGCTTCAAGAGGAATATTTTGCATCGTAATATTGCTATTATAAACCACAGTGCTTTTATCAATAGCCCCACGCTTACCCGCAAATTTCATCGCTTGAACACGATAAAAACTCTCCGCGTCAGCAATCACCCAAGTTTTTGGATCACCTTGTTTATAGGTCACCGGATAGGGCTCAACCTCTTCATAATTCATATGCAGATCACCAAGCTTTCGCCCCGCTGTCACAAAAGCCCAAAAGTCTTCTACTTTTTTGACCGTTGGAATCCGTGGCAATTCTTTAGACAGATTATGCGCATAACGCGCACAGTAATCCTCAGAATGCAAAATTCCATAAACATAATAAAACAAATCATCTTTTGTAATTACTTCACCAGGATAAGCTGCTTTAAAATATGCCAACCCTTCATCCGTGAGTGCATCACGCCGCTGTAAACCAGATTTTTTTCTGCCTTCTGCAAAATTTGCAAATAAATGAACCTGATCTTCCTTTTTACCTCCTAAAGACTCAGAATCTTCATAAACATACCGTGGAAAACATTGTCCAGTATCCATTGTATGAAGATTAGACAAATTCTTAGTCATAAGAACAGAAAAACCACTGCTTGCTCCAACTCCTGTAACTTGTATCACCCTATTTTCAAACGCTTGTTTCATCAGAAATATCCGTGGCATTTGATATATTCTCTCATTAAAAGCGCGATTATAATAGAGCCACTGTCGTGTAAAAGGACGATAAAGACTCTGAACTAAACAATCACTTTTAAACTCGAAAAACTTCCCTCTTACTAATTCTTCTTTAAGACCACTGCTCCAACTGATTTTTTTAGCATCTGTATTGACAAAATCATTTACAGCATTTGCACGCACTTTGCGGTTAGAATGTCCATACGCAACATTAAAACGCTGGACTTCACTATTATAAAAAGAAATCATATTGCTCATATTATTGGCTAGAGTTTCACAACTTGAATTATTTGCCCAAGCATCACGACCAGTTTGTATACCACGAGAAAAAGTGTTAAATAGCTTTTTATTGCTACCCTTTTTATCACCTAAGGCTAAAAATTTCTCAAAATCACTGTTGCGCTGATTCAACCAATCGCCATGCTCATCTGGTGTAATCATCTGCCAACCATGTTCATTCTTGATACCACTAATGCAGCCCAATCGCTTAAGCTCATAGAGTTTCTCTTTTGTCGTGAGATTATTACCAATATCATGATAATAAATTTTACAAGGTCTTGTGGCATTGGGATTTTTAACAAACAGCGTCACCGCAATTCCTGTCATGCTGCCACTACCGAAAACATTTTGCCCTTCTTGCGCACGCCCTTTACTCAAAATATTTTTACGAATATCACCCCGCAAATTGAGAACATAAAGACTCGAGAACTCTTTACTCAATTCTTTTCGTAAGCCATTCGTAGAATATCCATTGATAAAACCTGAATTTGTCACAAAACCAATCACACCACAGTCTTTTATGCGATCACTTGCCCAACGAATAGCACGAATATAACTGTCATAAAGTCCATTAACATTGCTCGCTTTAGATTGAGCAGCATAAGTTTCACGAATACGACAATCCAATTTTGGATAGCCAATATTTTGTGCATTGTCGTTTTCATTTTTTTGTCCAGAAGAATAAGGAGGATTGCCCACGATAACACGAATATCGAGCTCCTTCTGGCGTGACCTGCGGGTGCTGTTAGCCACCAACAAATCACTTATCAAATCTTTATCTTGTTCATAAAGCTGAAATGTATCGGTCAGACAAATTCCCTCAAAGGGAACATAATCACCGCCCATCAAACCATGATAAGTTGTCTCAATATTAATAGCTGCAATATAATAGGCTAAAAGCACAATTTCATTGGCATGAATTTCATGACAAAATTTGTGCTTCATTTCTTCTGGTTTTATCAAGCCTGATTGTAAAAGCCGTGTGATAAAAGTCCCCGTTCCGGTAAACGGATCCATGATGTGCACACCCGAAGAACCAAGCGTTTGGCCAAATTCTTGCTCTAAAACATCATTGACAGAATGAATGATAAAATCCACCACCTCAACGGGGGTATAAACAATGCCTAGTTTTTCGACCGTGCGTGGAAAAGCATAACGGAAAAATTTATCGTAAAGCTCTATAATTAACCTCTGCTTTGCTTGTGGATCGGTAATGCCACTAGCGCGTAATTTTACACTGGCGTAAAATTTCTCAAGATCTTTGGATTCCTTATCAAGATTGGCTTCATCAAGCACATCAAGCATCTGTTGCATAGCACGCGAGACAGGATTTTCACGCGTAAACTGATAGCCTTCAAACAACACCTGAAAAACAGGACGCGTAATGATATGTTGTGCCAACATCTCAATCGCATCAGCCTCTGTAATCGTATTGTTTAAGTCATCACGCAGTTCTGCTAAAAACTGGTTAAAAGCTTGACGCGCCCTCGTGTCTGGCTCTGCCAGAATCCCTGTTAAGCGCGTGATATGATTCTTAGCAATTTCCGCAATATTGCTCGCCCAGTCCTCCCAATAATCACGCGTACCGCATTTTTTAACGATCTTTGCCATGATCGCACGCGAAAGCTCATCCACAGAGAAGGAAAGTTGCCCTTTGTTCTCATCTGTAAAAAGGAAATCACGCTCAGGACTTCCAATGCCCGATCGTGCTGGTTGTGAGCGAACCGGAAGATTGTCGACAACGGCCGTCACAGCTTGTAACTCAGTACTCTGTGTCACCCCAATAATCTCAATCATATTGCTGATATCTTGCCCTAGAGATGCCTTATTAATTGTCGCATCAAAACGATCATCATGCGCACGCAAAGCATTTAAAATTTGCCAAACAACCCGATATTTTTCATTGTTATTCAAAGCTTGTTCCACTGGAATCCCAGAGGGAATGCCTATTGGCAGAATAACATACCCCATCTTTTTACCCTCAGAGCGACGCATCACCCGTCCAACCGATTGGACAACATCAATCTGACTCTTGCGTGGATTTAAAAACATGATAGCATCAAGAGCTGGAACATCGACCCCTTCAGACAAACAACGAGCATTGGTCAAAATACGACAAACATCATCCCCGCTCTCAGCTTTTAACCAATCAAGAAGAGCACCACGATCTTTGGCATTGAAAGTGCCATCAACATGTTCCACTTCACATTTTAGAAATGGCTCTTTTTCGATGTTCTCTTTCGTATACTCAAGATACTCTTTAACAACCGCAGAAAATTCATCGCGAACTACTTTAGAACTTTGAATAGTTTTACAAAACGCCAAAGCACGATGCATGGGATAGAGATCCGTGCCAATATCAGGCTTGATATCTTGTTTTGTCAGCGCCTTATAACAGCCGATAATTTTCGTGGCATCATCCAAAACAAGCTCAGACTTGTCATCACTAAGACGCTTTTGAACAGCGGAACTTACTAGTTTTTCATCCATTGCTAAAACAATAACCTTATAGTCCGTTAAAAGATTATTTTGTACAGCCCAAGAAAAACCCCGATAAAAAAGTGTTTTGCCAAACAGCTTTTCATCATCCATCGAAGCAAGAACGGCATTCACTTCATGTGCACGACTTTTTACATTATCACCAAAAATGCGTGGTGTCGCTGTCATATAAAGACGTTTCTTGGCACGAATAATATCGTTGGAATGCACCTTAACAAAATTGGATTCATCCTCTCCCACCAGCGTTGCACCTGTTGTACGGTGCGCCTCATCACAAATGATAAGATCAAATGTTGGGAAACCATAATTTTTCTGCGCATCAGAAACCACCTGAAGAGATTGATAGGTTGCAAACACCACGCTCATCTTATCTGCAACACTCTTCTTTGCCTGTTCTGCAAGTTTTGCCGCATCGGTTGTCGCCGGAAAAGCAAGATCAAACACATCAATTTCAGCAACATCATGCGTATTTTTACGACGCTTTCCCACTTGTGTATCAGAACAAACCGCAAAGGAACGTAAATCAATTTCAGCATCAGTTGTCCATTCACGCACCGTCTGTGACATCAGTGCCAAGGAGGGCACAAGAAACAAAACAAACTTTCCTTGACCGGCTAAATCCTCAGCAATCTTAAGACTGGTAAATGTCTTCCCCGTCCCACAAGCCATAATGAGCTTACCCCGATCAGCCTGAGCAAGCCCCGCACGCACAAAACGCAATGCCTCCCCCTGATGGGGACGGAGTTTCTTTTTACCCTCCAGCGCAATGGTGCCTCTAGCTGCAAAAGTCTCCCAACGGATTGGACTTTTTTGCATATCGGAAAGATTGATCCGTGTAACGGGAATTTTTTGCCCCTGTATCATTGTTTCAGCATTGTCAGTCCAAGCATTTAGTGTACTATCTACGATCACACGCCGCTGAAACGGTTCTTTCCCTGATGCAGAAATAAAACTATCAATATCTGCTTTTTTAATCCGATAGGATTCCTCATAAAATTTACATTGAATTGCTGCAAAACCATCTTCATGACGAAGCTTTGCCACCAGATCAATACCGGTATCACGACCATCATGGCCATTTTCATGTGCCCAATCTTTAAAAGTTTGAACCTTTTCATAACACTGAGACTGGAGAGGGTCATGGGTCAGATAAGCAAGAGCAAAACGCTCAAAATACGTCCCCTTATCCCGTTCGGTACGCGCTTCCTCACGATATGTCTGTAAAAGCGATTGTAGCGTCGTCATGCTTTTTCCCCAATGAAAAATACCCTCAATTATCGAATCTAGACCAATTCGTCACTGCCTCTTGTATTTTCCCCAAAAGGTTTAAAATGTCTTAATTTTAAGATGTTCTTTCTATCCTTGACGACATAATATGAGCAAATCTCTTTTCCCCTCCCAAACTATATGATGAATTGACTGATGTCTCCTCTCTTATGGAAATAAAAGGAAAGTGTGATGATTTTGAAAATTTTTTTTTGCCTTTTGTAAAAAGACACAATAAAGCGAGCAATAATTTTAGGATTGAGCTTAAAAAATGAGAGGGGGGAAATGGACACGACACCTGCAAACACACAAGACATAAAGGAAGAAACCCCGCACACAAAACAGCGCATTCTAAGAACGATAACGCGTATAATATTCAACATATTGATTTTTTTCATCTTTCTTTTTCTTTTGTTCTTTCGTGGTCCGATTCTTGCCGTATTAAACTTTCTAGCGTTCGGATCGGCTTTATCGTTACTTTTTTATTGTGGGGAGTATACTAGGAGGGCTAGGAGGAACAATATCAGAAAACACAATAATAGTCATTGCTTTGGTTGTTTTTCTTTTCGGCAGCTTATCTGCGGCTTGGTTTTACGATGCTCTCTTACTCCGTCTCGCTCCTGCTAATTATGAGCTTATGCTTTTTCAATAAATGAAAACCCCTTTCATTCACACATCATTCAAAATGAGAGGCTTTCCACCTCTCAAACTTTTTTATCCTCCTCACCAAAATCATAAGAGCAAACCTGCATTTTACGAAGTTGCGTCTTACAATCCCACCCTTATGGAAACACCGATAGCATCCTTATCGCAGACAACCAAATAGCTTGTTTATCTCAGTCCTCAAAATGAAATGGAACAGAAAATGCCCATGTCTCAGGTCATGCATTGAAACTTGAACACAATCATAATTTGTTTACATCAAGCCTAAACACCTGCAATTTACACTAATCCTTTGCCAAACCAAAAGTGATAAATCTTCATAACATTTTTTCCAAAAATCTTAAATCACTCAATAAGCTAGACAACAAATAAGAAAGGTTTGCGATTATATCTTTATGGAATGCAATACATTGATTGATAAAGATAAGAGTTCTCCATCTTACAGTTAAAAACCTGGAATATCTTAGGTTTCCTCATTTCAAATCTATGTCTCTTGAAACAAGTTAAAATCACTTGCTTGCAGCGTCACAAACAAAACTAGCGTGTGAGTAAAAAACGATAAGGAACAAACTAAAATGCCTCTTATGAAAAGTCTCAAGTCTATACTCTTCTCATGTAAAAGGCTGTAACATTGGGGTTAGAAAAGTGTGTACAATGATACCTGTTTACTCCTAATCAAACCTAAAAAGGGGTGCGTACTATAAATTTTATAGTATCCATGATGCCTTGAGCCAAACGATATCTAGTGCATGCTCTCTTTAACGAATGAAGCGTTTTTTAGGAAAAAATAGCAGATCACTAACGTTTTCCATCCATGCTTTACTTTACAAACACTTGATCCGATATAACAATCAACAAACATTGAGTTGATAAGGGCTTAATCACGCGAGAGTGCAACAACAGGATCAAGCCGTGAAGCTTGTCGTGCTGGCGAAAAGCCAAAACATATCCCAATGAGAGTTGAAAAAGTAAGAGATATAATGATCGAATCCATCGTATAGACAAGGTGAATAGGCGCCTTAAAGAGCAAAAACAAACCACCGATAGAAAGCCCAAAGAGGACTCCCAATCCACCGCCAATAACACAAACCAAAATTGCTTCAATGAGAAATTGCTGCAAGATATCACTTTGGCGTGCCCCAACAGCCATACGCACCCCAATTTCATTGATCCGCTCAGAAACCGTAACCAACATAATATTCATCACCCCAATCCCCCCTACAATCAATGAAATAGCAGCAATAGAAGACACCAAAAGCGTTAAAATCTGTGTGCTTTCTGTGATACGATCACGAAAGAATTGAGAATTTCTAATGAAAAAATCTTCCCCACCATGACGCATAATAAGAAAACGCTTCACCATATTCTCGGCTAAATTTGAATCAACATGATCGGCGATCTTCACAGTAATTGCCCGAACTTGAGTCGTGCCAAGAAAACGTGTTTGCAAAGTTGTATAAGGCAAATAAATCTGCAATGTATTTGAGTCCCCTCCTCCCATATGTTGCGGATCTACCACACCAATGATGCGCACAGGAACATTGCCCAAATGAACAATTTTCCCTATGGGACTCCCATGACTATGTGGAAAAAGTACCGAAAGTGCTTCCTTTTCGATAACGAGATCAACCGCCCGCTCATGCACACTTTTTTGATCAAACAGCTGTCCTTGAACAGCTTTAAGTCCCTGTGTTTGAAAATATTGTTCTCCTACCCCAGAAATGATAGCATTAACTTCAACCCCACCAAAACGAACCATAGAACTTGCTGAAATCTGAGGTGTTACACCAGCAATATAAGGTAATTTAGAAAGAGCTTCTGCATCCGCCTCCACCAAACTGGTTATTTTCTCTGCTTGGGGGTCAGAGAGGCTTTTTCCAGGCAAAATTGTTAATGTGTTAGAGCCCAAACTCTTAAAATTTTCCATAATTTTTTCCCGCGTACCATTTCCCAAAGCAACCATGGCAATAATCGCTCCAATACCGATAATCACCCCAAGCATCGTTAAAAAAGTTCGCATACGATGGGCATTCATAGCCAACAATGCCATGACAAATGCTTCACGAAAACGTTCAAAAAAAGAACGAAAAAAACCCAGTATTTTTTGATCTTTCAGATTTTGTTTTTCCTGAAGAGATTGGGCATTTCTTTTTGTTTTCGCACCCTTTGACACATTGTCCGCAATAATTTCCCCATCACTGATTTCGATAATACGCTCTGCTCTTTTAGCCACCTGCATATCATGCGTTACAATAATAATAGTGCGCCCTTCTTGATGAAGTTCATCCAAAATACGTAAAACTTCTTGCCCACTCTGTTTGTCCAGTGCACCGGTTGGTTCATCAGCAAGAATAACCTCTGCATTATTTATCAATGCTCGCGCAATAGATACCCGTTGTTGTTGCCCCCCTGAAAGTTGATTGGGACGATGATTAATTCTCTCTCCCATACCTAAGCGTATTAAAAGTTCTTCTGCACGTTTTTTTCTCATACCCGGTGCACATCCTGCATAAATAGCAGGAATTTCAACATTGCCAAGGGCGGTTAATTCATTCAATAAGTGATAGCGCTGAAAAATAAATCCAAAATGATTACGCCGTAAGGCTGATAATTCATCAGCAGAAAGAGAAGCTGTTTCTTTTCCTGAAATCCAATAACGACCAGAACTTGGTCGATCAAGACATCCCAAAATATTCATCAATGTGGACTTTCCAGAACCAGAAGCCCCCACAATTGCTACCATTTCCCCACGCTTAATGGTCAAGTTGATATCCTTTAAAACAGTAACAAATGTTTCACCCGCAGGAAATGTGCGCACAATATTTTCTAAAACGAAAACAGCCTCTGCTTTTTCTGCTTTCATGCTTTAGCTCTCATCTTCATTATGTTCACCAGGAATATTTGGCATCACTCCATCACTCGAACCAGTAATAACCACATCCCCCTCATCAAGCCCTGAAGCAATCTCTGCCATCACTTTGTTATTAAGCCCTACAGTCACTTGTTTTGCCACTACTTTATTTTCCCTCACCAACACTGAAACCCATGCTTTTCCTTCTTTTGTTTCATCACGCAAAGCATCACTTGGAACCAGCAAAACATTCTGAGCACGTCCTAAAATAATATGCACTTGAGCAGTCATATAAGTTCGCAAAAAGTTGTCTTTATTATCAACATGCACAATCCCATTATAATAAATTGCCGACGATGGGAAAGAGCTACCGCCTAAACCAGAGTTAATACTCACATCAGCCCGAATGGATTCAGGCGCTGGTTCAACCCTTTCTAATGTTCCCTCATAACGACGGTCTGCATTACCCAATACCGTAAAATAAAGAGGTTGTCCGGCGCGAACTTTAAGAATATCCGCTTCCGAAATTTGCGCTTTAATTGTCATCTTTGACAAGTCACCTAAAATAACAATTGTGGGCGCTGACTGAACAGCATTAACATTCTGACCTTCTTCAACAACTGTTGCTAACACTGTTCCCGCTGAAGGTGCAGTTATCCGCGTATAACTAAGATTAACCTCTGCACTCTCCACATCAATTTGAGCTTGCACAATCTGTTGACGCAACTGAGCAATTTGTGCTTCGCGTATTTTCACTTGTGTCACGGCATCATCAAAATTAGCTTTTGAAATTGCACGCGACTCGATCATTTTTTTCTGCCGCGCTAAATTTTTCTGTGCAAGAGCAAGATAAGCTTCTTGTTCCATTAAATTTGCATAATAATGAGATAAGGCTGCTTTTTTTCTTTTCAGATCATTTTCTTGATCTGTAGGATCAATTTCTGCCAAGAGATCGCCCTCTTTCACAACACTTCCCGGAAAAACGCGCATAGATACCACCCGCCCCGTAGCACGTGCACCAACAGCCACCAACCGATAAGGACGCACAATTCCAGAAGCCAAAACACTTTCCTCAATATCACCACGCTTCACCACAGCTGTCATATAGGCTGGCGTGGATGTTCCAAAAAAAACAGAGCGTAGCCATAAAAAAATGATAATAATGAAGAGAGAAATAAGAAAGAATGAGAGCTTTTTACGTTTTGTAATGAAATTTTTGATGAAACTTTTTTTCATTGGCTTACCTTTGCAAATGAATGGGAAACACCATCAACGACTTCCGGACGTGACACATCAACGACACCATCCCATCCACCACCTAATGCTTTCATCAGAGCAATATATTGGGTAGCTAAAGCAATGCGGCTATCTTTAAGTGCCATTTGCGCAGAATAATAAGAACGATCAGCATTTAATAATTCAAGAAAACTGGTATTGCCATTTTCAAAAAGATTTTGTGACAGTTGTAAAGAATGCAGAAAAGCTTTATTTGCAACGATAAGCTTTTTAAGACGCTGATGTTCCTTTGTTAGTCTCACGAGCGCATTTTCCACATCTTCTAAAGCCCTTAATACAGCAGAGCGATAAGTAATAAAAGCCTGATCACGCTGCGCTCGCGCCATCGCAACAGAAGCAACAATCTGTCCTCCATTAAAGAAGGGGAAACGAAGACCAGGTCCAAAAGACCAACCAATGGTTGAACTTTTCCATAATTGATCTATTGCTGTTGCTGCTGTTGAAATATTCCCCGTTAATGTAAGTGAGGGATAACGTTCTGCCTCACGTTGACCAATGCGTGCTGTTGCTTGTGCATATTGGCGCTCTGCCCGCCGTAAATCGGGACGTGACAACAAGATATCGGCCGGAATTCCTGCTGGTATTGGCCATTGTGGTTGTGGAATTTTCACGTGTTGGGCATTTTTTTGCAAAAAATCCTTCAAAGCCGTAGGAACATGACCGGTTAAAACGGAAAGGCGATGCATAGTCATTTCCAAACTTGCTTCCATCTGAGCGATATCAGCTTCTGTATTGGCCATTTGCGCTTTTGCATTTGAAACATCGAGCTCAGAAATATCACCCGCTGTTAATTTTGCCTGCATCAATTCATATGTTTTGCGCTGCGTTGTAGCAATTTGCCGCACAATCAATAACTTTTGTTGCCAACCACGCATTTGAACGTAATTTGTTGCTACATCTCCTAACAATACGACCATCGTCGCACGCATATCTTCTACGGTTGCTTCAAGACCATAATGCGCCGCTTCAACGCCTCGCTTATGCCCTCCAAAAAAATCAAGCTCCCAACTTGCATCAAATCCACTACGATACTGGCTCAACGTATCAGATTGTCCAGAGCCGCTACGCGTTCCTGAAATCGTATTTGACACACTTGGCAACAAGGATCCCACCACTTGCCCTAAACTCGCACGTGCTTCACGAACCCGAGCTCTGGCAACCGCAACATCATTATTTCCAGAAATTGCCTCAGCCATTAACGCATTTAAAACCGGATCATTTAACTGTCGCCACCACCCAGCAAGGGAAATTGAACGCTGAGATATCTGCGCAGACTGCCCTCCCCATTTGGGGGGAACAGAAAAAAATGTCTTATGATAATTCGGACCAACCATACATCCTGACAAAAGAAAACAAAATAAGATACTAGAAAGTAATCCACGAGAAGCGCCCCTTTTGAGATTTTTGATATGCATCCAGTCTCCCGCATTCTTTCAGAATCATTATGCAATATTAATACTTTATTTACCTTGTTATTTCAAAATTAACGTGAAAAATCAAATACTGTTTGCACAGGAATATGATCTGAAGGACGTTCCCATCCGCGCGCATCACGAAAAGTCGTAAGATCCGCCACAAAAGGCGCTAAATCTGGAGACGACCAAATATGATCAAGCCGGCGCCCATAATCGGTCAACGCCCAATTGCGCGCACGATAACTCCACCATGTATAAAGCTTAGTGGGAACAGGGATATGCAACCGCATGAGATCAATCCATCCGCCCTGACAACACAAATTTTGTAAACGCTCGGTTTCAATGGGGGTATGGCTTACAACCTTCAACAATTGCTGATGAGACCAAACATCCTCTGCTAAAGGAGCAATATTCAAATCCCCCAACAAAAGAGAAGACAGCCCCTCTTCCTGATCGGCGCGAATAAAAGACATTTCTTCTAAAAAATCAAGCTTATAACGAAATTTTTCATTCACCTCAGCATCAGGGATATCGCCTCCAGCAGGAACATAAAAATTATGAATCCGCATCAATTTACCATGGGCTTCCACAATCACTGAAATATAGCGACAATCTTTATTTTGACAAAAGAAACGCTTGTTCACCTTTTTAAAGGGCAAACGAGAAACAATCGCCACCCCGTTATAAGATTTTTGTCCACTTAGTGCGATATGCTTATATCCTGCTGCTTCAAAAGCCTCCACTGGAAATAAAGCATCGGGACATTTTGTTTCCTGTAGACACAAAACATCGGCCGGAAAGAGTTTTAAATACTGAAAAACCTGTGCAAGACGCAACCGAATAGAATTAATATTCCAAGTCGCAATACGAAAGAACATCTGTTTTTAATCCCAATGACATAATAACTATTGCTTCATTTCTTCGAGGGAAGTGTAAACATGCCCTGAACAAAACGAACGCCTGTCCGCACATTCATAATCTGCACAGTCGTTTCCAAGTTTTGTTGGTCAACAATTGTCCACTGCCGTAAAGCAAAGCTTTTGGAATCAAACACCATTCTTATTTGCCCAGCCCCAATCGTTTTATCACGCAGAACAATCGTCACAGCCCCTGGATCTTCGCGAAATGCCAATAAACGCCCAGATGATACGTCAATTTTATCATCCAACAAAAACTTCATTGGCGTTTGTGAAAGTTGTGAAAAGTTCCAAGTATTTAAAGCCCGATTGTTAATGCCCACAAATTGACCATCCGCAATGATTTGTAGAGGCATTTTCTTATAAATAAAGCGAACTTTCCCCGGACGCTCAAGATAAAATGTTCCTTGAGACATTTTTCCCTTTGGACTAAATTGAACAAAGTCACCTGTCATTGTTTTGATTGCCGCAAAGTGGTTGGCAATATTTTGCGCTTTTGCTATCTTATTAGATGCTTGCGAAAGAACAGGAAAAGTTAAACACCAAAAGACAAGAATTCCCACAAAACAAAAGCCCCTCTTTTTTTGCGGTAAAAAAGACGTTTTCATAAAAAATGCTCCCAAACAATATCGAATTGACTTTATCATTTATAATTAAGTCATCACAATGATGAATAAATACCCTGCTTTACAAGATAAAGATATTGTTTGAAAACACTATCAAAAAGTTTTTAAAAGTATGCTTACTCAACAGTCCTAAAATTTTCCGTTTACTCTCGTGATTTGCTGGACGAACGATGCTTCTTTCTTGCATCTTTTCAAGCAATGTCGCTGCTCAATTATAACCAATACCCAAACGGCGTTGACTATAAGAAATTGAAACTTTATCACCACGAAGCACAACGATAACAGTTCGACGATAGAAATCATTGATTGCAGAAAAAGCAAAAAGTCCTTCTTTAATTTCTTGCTATCTCTTGCGGTATCATTTCCAAGCCAAAACCATCACACACGTGTGCCAACCCTAAAATGTTGCGACAAGTCCTTGAGCCATTAGAACAGGTTCAAAACAAACATTTTTAGTTCTTTCTTAATCATTTTTATCCACACAAGCTTCCCTACTCGTAACCTGCAAGCGAATAGTTTTTGGTCGATTCAATACAAACAGGTTAAAAATGAAAGAATCTTACGATATTGCAATCTCTTATTCCAAATGAGTAATGCGATTATTATTATAAATCAATGCATTATATAAATAATAAGTTTTCTTTTGAATTTTCGAAATTATCCCTATTTCTTAACTTTTCTACTGATTGGCTAAACACATAATCTCTTCTTTTTCACCCCTAATCCCTAAAGCTGCATGAATTATGGTCAATACACGGATGGAGTTAAGTTCTAAACATATTACTCGCGAACCTGAAAACTTTTTTCAATGACACAATGGAAAAAATGCTCCTTTGACTTACCATACACCCGTAAAGAATAAAAAAATTCTCAATCAATTCGTTCTGTAACCAATTTGGAGTTTGAATCACAAAAAGTTCAAAACCTGCCTATAAGCACACTTAGCGAAGTCGAAATCTGCTTTTTGGATTCTAGAAAGTTCCTCTTAACTTCCTACCTCATATCATTCACTTAAACAAAAACTCGACACACGAGCCCTTTTCTAAAAGCAGACAGGCAAGTCAGATAACGCAACCAGTTTTGCCGTGAGATTAAACGGCGAGAACAGCAAAAATACTTAAATATCAAGCCGTTCATGGCTTTATACCACCACACCTCAAATGAGGCTATTTTACATCAATATATTGATTTATAATGATAAATCATCATTTTTTCAACTGAAATCATAACGCCGAAGACTGCAAGATACTCTCTATATATTAAATCAATTCAAATTATTTACTTGCATGTTACAAGAAAATCTAACGTGCAAGTAAAATGATATAAAATAAGGAATATCTCTTATGAAAAGTTTCAAATACTATAGGCCTATCGCAAATTGAGAACTTATGTACGATGATGCGAGCTTTCTACGGTACAATAAGGCAACGATTTGTTTTTATGAAACATTATTTTTATTAAGACATTAAAAGAAACGATTATAAAGATTTTTCAAAAGCGTTCTTCTTCGGCTGGAACTAAAATTTCTCGTTTGCCTGCATGATTTGCTGGACTAATGATACCTTCCTCTTCCATCCTCTCAATCAATGTTGCAGCACGATTATAGCCAATCCCTAAACGGCGTTGAATATAAGAGGTTGAAGCCTTACGATCACGAAGAACAATAGCAACAGCTTGACTATAGGGATCATCTGCTGAAGGAGAAGCCGAAGAAACATCAGTGCCATCTTCTTCAACTTCTTGGGTAATTGTTTCCAAATAATCAGGTCGTGCTTGTGCTTTAAGATGCGCAACAATCTGCTCCACTTCATCATCCGCAACAAAAGGTCCATGCACACGCTGAATACGTCCTCCTCCCATCATAAAAAGCATATCGCCTTGTCCCAATAATTGCTCAGCCCCCTGTTCGCCTAGAATTGTTCGGCTATCGATTTTTGAGCTCACGGAAAAAGAAATGCGTGTAGGAAAATTGGCTTTGATCGTTCCAGTAATAACATCGACGGAAGGACGCTGTGTCGCCATAATCACATGGATACCGGCAGCACGTGCCATTTGTGCTAAACGTTGAACCGCGCCTTCAATATCTTTACCAGCG
This sequence comes from Bartonella sp. ML70XJBT, assembly GCF_028618425.1. Lineage (NCBI taxonomy): Bacteria > Pseudomonadati > Pseudomonadota > Alphaproteobacteria > Hyphomicrobiales > Bartonellaceae > Bartonella > Bartonella sp. ML70XJBT. Next base: position 13,727 of record NZ_JAQISX010000006.1, on the reverse strand, counting down.
ACCATCATCAAATCAGCCATTTCATCGATAATGACAACAATATAGGGCATAGGACTAAAATCAAGAGTTTCCGTCTCATAAAGAGGCTCACCAGTCTCATGATCAAAGCCCACTTGAACGGTACGCACCATTATCTCTCCTTGACCTTCTGACTCCTTGAGACGTGCATTAAACCCATCAATATTGCGAACACCAAGTTTTGACATTTTACTGTAGCGCTCTTCCATTTCACGAACAGCCCATTTAAGCGCAGTCACAGCTTTTTTAGGATCTGTCACCACCGGTGTTAACAAATGAGGAATGCCATCATAAACCGAAAGTTCAAGCATTTTCGGATCCACCATAATGAGACGACATTGTTCAGGCGTCATACGATAAAGCAATGATAAAATCATTGTGTTGATAGCAACAGATTTTCCCGATCCTGTTGTACCAGCAACCAAGAGATGCGGCATTTTTGCTAAATCCGCAATCACAGCTTCCCCGCCGATAGTTTTGCCCAAAGCAAGCCCTAATTTGGCTTTACTTTCAACAAATTCCTGTGCTTGCACAATCTCCCTTAAATAAACCATCTCCCGCTTTGCATTGGGTAACTCTATTCCAATCACATTGCGCCCAGGAACCACAGCAACACGGGCAGAAATCGCACGCATCGAACGCGCAATATCATCTGCTAAACTAATGATACGGGAAGACTTAATGCCAGCAGCCGGTTCAAATTCATACAAAGTGACCACGGGTCCAGGACAAGCATCTATAATTTTTCCTTTGACCCCAAAATCTAACAAAACCCCTTCAAGTTCTTGAGAGTTTGCTTTTAAAGCAGCAGGAGAAAGTTTTGCATCCCTGACAGACGGTGGTGGAACCGATAGGTAGTCTAAAAGTGGAAGAACAAAACCACCCTTTGAAGAAACTGTTAAAGATTTCAAACCACGACTTTTAACAGAAGAAGAAACATGAGCTTTATTTTGATTTTCCTCACACTTTTCTTTTTCACCCAAAAAAGTTGGTTCAATCCGATCAAATGACTTGCCTTGTCTCTTACTTTGAGAACACCTTTTGAAACAGAAGAGACGAAAAAAACGCGCTTGTAAAAAATAAAAAAGATGTAAAAGAGCGCCAAAAGTTGTGGCAAAAAAACCATGCTTCTCACGATCATTCTCTGCGCTATATTCCACATCTTCTTCCATCTCAAAAACCGGATCAACGATTTCGTTTTTAGGAATGTTTTTTTCTTTTCTTTTCTTTGCTTTGCGCCGCCATATCACATTGCCAGCAAAAGCAGCAGTAAAAAAACCTAAAAGAATAAAAACAACACTAAAGAGCATCCTGTAAAGCGAAGAAAGAAAAAGAGGAAAAATTGAAGAAGCAACACTTAAAACTTTATCTCCTAAAACCCCTCCCAATCCCATAGGCAAAGGCCAATGGGTAAAAGAAGCAACAGGCGTCATAAGGGAAAAAGCCATTAAAAAACAAATTGTTGATACCAACCATAAAAAAAAGCGCAAAGTCAAATTGTAGATATTCTTTTGTGCCAACAAGAGAAAAGACCAAAATAACGGCGGCAACAAAATAGCAAGACTTGCTAAGCCAAAAAACTGCATAATAGAATCTGAAAGAACCGCCCCCAGCCACCCCATAAGGTTTGTAACCTCATTTGTACTTGCATGGGTTAAAGAGGGATCAGCAACATTCCACGTCGCCAAAGCAAATACACAAAAGATAATAAAGCCCAAAAGCCCAAGCCCAATAAATACGCCAATCTGACGTAAAAACATCTCAACAAGTCGAAAACCTTGAGAATCTCGGGATTCCAATGAATCATAAGGGGAAGAACTTCGGTGCATCCATCAATTCCAAATATAAAACTTTCATATTTAAAGCGTTATAACTCCCCCCTTCTCTTAAAAAAGGACGAAGCTTACACTCAGTGCTGATCTGTAAACGATCATCTGTCAACAATCCAACTTCTTAATCTCGTGCATTCTGCCTTTTTCCTACTTCATGTCATTCATAAATCACCCTCTAATCCTTCCATAAAGCATAAAAACAGTCCTATCTTAAAATATTATCACACAAACAACAAAAAATACCTCATGTATAAAGTTTTACATGGGTAATAGAGCTTACGACAATCTCTATCACCCTCTTCAACAAAAGGTTATGTTACACCGTGCTAACAGTAAAATATTAATACCGTTTTAACCATCACATTTAACCATCACAAATGAATATTATTTTTCTTATCTGTCATTCTCAATGTATCCTTTTAGAACAAGCCTCTTAAAGGACATTCATATAAATTAAAAAATACATTCTCATCTTTGTCTAATTTTAGTTTTCTTTTCTATCAATCAAGTGTAAAAGAAATTGGAGAGGACATTCAAAAAAGGCTGATCCGATAAATCTGTAAAGTGAGTCACACAAGTAAAACAAAAGCGCACTAAAACACTGATTTATCATCAGATTGACACCAAAAAGACATTTCTTCCAAAGAGAAGTCTCTTCTTTGTAAAATAGGGGAAAAAGTACAAATCAAAATAGTGTAGATAAGTTGAAAGAAAAATATTTTTAAACAGCAAGCAAGCTTTAAACAATGGGAAAAGCCCCGTAAATAATGGAAAAAGCATTGTGTACTCTAATCACCATAAAGATATAAAACCCAATAAGAAAATAAAATCTCATAAAACCAGACAATGTGATCTTCTCATTGCGGGGGGGGCGGTTATCGGTTCAACGCTTGCAATAGCACTCAAGCAAACAGCCCCTGAACTGAAAATAAAAATCGTTGATGCTGCTTCACAAGGAGATATTCCTGCTTCTAACATACGAACCATTGCCCTTGCTGCTGCTGCTGTTCGCATGTTAAAACAATTGCAATGTTGGGACTCTATCAAACCCTATGCACAACCCATTCACTCAATGATCATCACAGATACAAGCATCAATGATCCTGTTAAACCCGCTCTTTTAACCTTTGAAGGCGACATTACTCCTGGTGAGCCCTTTGCAACTATGGTAGAACATCGAGAACTCATCAATATTTTAAAAAAACGTGTCAAAGATCTCAATATCCCTGTCATCGCAAACACACGTGTCATTGATTTTCATCAAAACAACCAACACACAACTGTCACTTTAGATAATGAAGAGGTTTGGCAAACAAAATTGCTTATTGCAGCCAATGGTGCCCACTCGACATTACGCCAAAAAGCAGGTCTTAAAAACTTTTCTCACCCCTATAAACAAACAGCAATCATCTGCACAGTTGAACATGAAAAACCCCATAATGGTCAAGCAATTCAACATTTTTTACCGGCTGGCCCTTTCGCTCTTCTCCCTCTCAAAGGCAACCGATCCGCCATTGTGTGGAATGAAGATCATAAAACCGCACAATATTACCTCAAAGCTGATGCACTTATTTTTGAAACAGAGCTCGAAAGACGTATTGGTCATCGATTAGGAAAACTCTCTTGGAATGGTGAACGTCAAGCTTTTCCCCTAAATCTTTCTTTAACACGTCAATGTATTAAGCCCCGTTTTGCGCTCGTTGGCGATGCAGCCCATACCATCCACCCCATCGCAGGACAAGGACTCAATTTAGGATTACGCGATAGCGCTGCCCTTGCTGAAGTGATTATTGAAACAGCACGATTAGGTCTTGACATTGGCTCCCTCACCGCTTTAGAACGCTATCAAAGCTGGAGACGTTTTGAAATTGTCCGTATGGCTTTAAGCAATGATTGGCTTAACAAACTCTTTTCTAACGATAATCTTCTCTTACGAATGCTTCGCGATACTGGTCTTGGAATCGTCAATCAAGCGCCACGAATAAAAAAATATTTCATTCAAGAAGCTGCTGGCCTTACCCCAAATGCGCCTCGTCTTCTAAACGGCTTCCCGCTTTAAGTAAAAATTCATACCCTTTCATTTTTTATAACCTTTGGCTTTTTTACTCCCCCACAAAATCAAAGACTTCCATTCAATCCGATCTGTAAACAGCTCAGATTCTTGTCACGCAAGTTTTCCCTTAATTTGCCCTTCTCGTATTTCACTTAGCCATAGGGGAAAAACAAGCGAGCGATATTTTAAGAATATTCACTACACACTGAAAAAACATCTCATGAAAGTGATCTTATCATATTTTAAATGACGCTCTTTTAAAGCAAAAAAATAAACAAGACTTTCTTTATCAGACAAACTTTGACTTATAAGGAAGACTTCACTGTTCTTATGTAGAATAAGAACAGTGAAAATCGTAAAATGCCCTTATTTCCAATCTCCCTCCTGCTGAATCAATCAAAATCACCCTTTTCACATCACAAATGGAATTAGCATATAGATAACAAATAATTAAAGAAAGGCATCAAAGCCTCTCATGCCCTTCCCAAGTTTCAAGAGTTCCCAAAACATTGAAAGTTAGAAAAGCATATAATGGCGCCGACTTATACTTTTTATTGAATTAAAAATAATGGTGCAGAATAGAGATAAACTTTTATATTATATTGTTTTAGCCACGCCATAAAATAGCCTTAGATCATTAGAAAATATTTTCTTTAAAAAAAGCATGTAAATTGGCAACACGAGTACATCCCGTTGGGGTATTCTTTTTCTAAAGGAGACCCTTTAATTTATACAAAAATGCCAAGATTACAAAATCTGATATATAAAAATTGTTCCGTACTCTATACCAAAGAGTGCACAACATTGGGGCTAGCAAATACAACCAAGGTGTTGGCGTACTGCTTAAGTCATAAATTCTTCCGATTTAAACCCTTTTTGTAAAGAATCAATAAAACCATTTATTTGCATAGACTAAAAAAGAACAACGTTAAATAAAACGATAAAAAAGAGATAAAGTTCTCTCTCTCAAATGCCAAAAGCAATTATACATTTTAAGCTAGCAAGCATAATGATAATGCCAGCTTATGACAAAAATACCTTTTTCATTTAGATACACGTATCTCTGTTTTTTATCATTTTATTTGATATTTCAATAGGTTAATATATCTATACAGTATTTTTATACAATCAAATAAGCAAAAAGAGCCTACTTCTCACATTCATATCTCTTGATATTCCCTTGCCTTATAAATATAGCACATGTGTTATGCTACTTCTGTTGTTATGTTACTTCGAGTTCATCAAGTGTATACCCATTCTCCAACCACTCTTTAATCCACTTAGGTCTCCGTCCACGCCCATTCCATAATTCCCATTGGTTATTGGGATTCCTATAATGACGCTCTTTGCTCACAAGATCAGCGATATCAATTCCATGGGTATTAGCAATTTCAAGAATTTTTCGTCGCGCATTTTGCTTTTCTTTTGCTTGCCGTTTTTTCAATTCCACATCAATTTGTGTACGCATCTCTTGTAGTTCATCAAAATTCATATTTTTGAGATCATTCACCTTAATTACTCCCCTTGCAAAAAAGAATTGTCCTTTGCCATATTTTAAACACAATTATAGACAATTTTTGTCTATTTATTATCAAAATTAAAAATACGATACATATATCACTTTGACGGAGATGTGTTTTGTACCACAAAGAACTGTTTATTTGTGTTTCAGCTTCCACCATTGCATCCTTTTTCAGTTTAGTTGCTGAAATTGGAAAATGCAGTGCCCAAGCGCTATCACACCTCCCTGACTCTCATGAATCAGTAGTCAAAAGTAAATATAAACCGCCACTCTATAAACTATGGCAATATGCAACAAAGAACAAGCCCTCTCCCTATAATGATGGTGTTGTTCATTATAACAATAAGAGACATCCCCAAATACAAAAAAATTCTACTTGGTATAGATGTTCTTTAAATTTTTTTTTGCAACAAGGAAATTATATAAAACAAGCAACTTCAAGAGAGTCCCAAAGATCATTATTGCTTAAAAGTCGTACTTTTTTTCTTCATTCCAATAATATCGGTTGGTGCGGTCAGTTCTATTTTATAGCATACATTGATCTTGCTTCTGGGATATTCAGATATATTACCAATCTTTTCAGAAAAGAAAAAAATCTCCACCACAAGGAATATTCTAGGCAAAACAATTCTGTTTTACAAATTTATAAAAACAAGAAACAGCGACAAAAAGCACTAAACAGCGTTGGTATTTGTAACAATAAAATTCTTCATAATAAGGTGTATTACTGATGATTATTCCAGACTTCACAATGTTTGCTGCTTCATACATATCCGATATCCCTCCAGCTCTCATCGAACAAGAAGCGCGGGATAATTCCTATATAACAGGTAAGAATGATAAATTATTCCGTCAACTATCTCTGCTTCGAGAAAGAGCCGTAGAAACAGCAACAACTGAGCAATTTAAACAAAATAAACATAATTTTGACGCATTTTTTGAGCAAATCGATGTTGAAAATATGAAATGGCTTTCTTTTTTTGGGGCATTTGACTTTTGCAAAAATCTTGCATCTGTACAAAGCACTTTAACTTGCTGTTATGAACAAACAATATCAAAGTGTATCTTTAAGAAAGAAACATTGTGGTCTACTCTGAGTTTTTACAACACAGAAAACTTAAACAGTAGTGCTGATACACAGATTGTTGCTTCATATAGCGGAGTAAAAGCTGCTGTGCGAAGAAATGAAGATTTACAAGAGCCTGTAAAGCTTAAAAAAGAAGAACCAAAACAGACAACTAAAGTAGATTCTCTTCCTCTTTCTTCAGAGGAATTAGAAGATGCGTTTTTGCATAAAGAAAGTAGCAGCCGTGATGCTTTTGCCACAGAAGATTCTTCTTTACCGTCAAAGCAGCTAGAATGATGACTGATATTTTCATAAATGAAAATTAGAATTTTGATAGGATGGTATAATGAAAACTAGATAAGAAAATATTAAAGCTCTAATTAGTAAGATTAGACAAAATCTCTTCTAATTGAGGGCAAAAGAATGAAAATGATAGAACAAAACAGCGTTGATATAGCATTTAGTCAGAGAGCAGCACGTGAAATTACAGTTGTGATGCGCTCAGAGAGGGAATGGTATTTTACGTTTGTTGCCGATGATCCAATCACCGGAAAACCTAATAAATATACATTGCTTACACAAAGAGGAAAATTAAGAACTTGGGCTGACCCCAAATATCTCTTTAAGTTTCTTCATGAAAGAGGGGTTACTTGTGGGAGTTTTAATCTTAATCAGGATAAAGAACATGAAACAATCAAATATTCTTCACACAACAGCTCGTAATAAAATTGCTGCATTTTCTGCAGCTTTGACTGTGTTTTTTATGAATAATTCTGCATATGCCCAAGTGAGTCATTTGGCAAATGCAAAGAAGGCTTTAGATAGCTTGAAGGGCGATTTAGAAAAACTTATCCCTATTGCTGCTGGCGTTATACTTTTATGTCTAGCAATCGCTTATGCTGGGCGCTACATCGAAAAAGGTACGTTCATACGGTGGGCAGTTGGCGTTGTTATCGCTGGTTCAGCATCCCAACTTGCTACACTGTTATTTAATCGATAATTGTGACAATCATGTAATAAATACAGTTTATAAAAAATAAAATTTATCCATTAATTATACATAAACCAATAGCATTTTTATTTATACTGAAGATATACAATATGAAATATTAATTAGAAACTTAATAAGAGTGAAATATGAAACAATTAAATATTCTTCAAACAATAATTCGTAATAAAACTACTCCAATTTCTGCAGCTTTAACTGTATTCTTTATGAATAATTCTGCATATGCTAGTGACCCAGTAACTTTGACAAATGCAAAGAGTGCTTTAGAGGGCTTGAAGGACGATTTAGAAAAACTTATCCCTCTTGCTGCTGGCGTTATACTTTTATGTCTAGCAATTGCTTATGCAGGGCGCTACATCGAAAAAAGTACATTCATACGATGGGCAGTTGGCGTTGTTATCGCTGGTTCAGCATCCCAACTTGCTAAATTGTTATTTACTGGAGCTTAATTGTGGCAATCATGTAATAAATACAATTTATCCATTAATTATAATAAACTAATAGAAGTTTCATTTATACTTAAGATATACAATATGAAATATTAATTAGAAACTTAATAAGAGTGAAATATGAAACAATTAAATATTCTTAAAACAATAATTCGTAATAAAACTACTCCAATCTCTGCAGCTTTAACTGTATTCTTTATGAATAATTCTGCATATGCCCAAGTGAATCATTTGACAAATGCAAATAAAGCTTTAGAGGGCTTAAAGGATGATTTAAAAATTATTATCCCTCTTGCTGCTGGCGTTATACTTTTGTGTCTAGCAATTGCTTATGCAGGGCGCTACATAGAAAAAAGTACATTTATACGATGGGCAGTTGGCGTTGTTGTCGCTGGTTCAGCACACGAACTTGCTACATTGTTATTTAATAGAGCTTAATTGTTGAAATTATGTAGTAAATACAATTTATAAAAAGCAAAATTTATCCATTAATTATAATAAACTAATAGAAGTTTCATTTATACTGAAGATATACAATATAAAATATTATTTAGAAGCTTAATAAGAGTTAAATATGAAACAATTAAATATTCTTAAAACAATAATTCATAATAAAACTACTTCAATCTCTGCAGCTTTAACTGTATTCTTTATGAATAATTCTGCATATGCTAGTGACCCAGTAACTTTGAAAAATGCAAAGAAGGCTTTGGACGGTTTAGCGAGCGATTTAAAAATTATTATCCCTCTTGCTGCTGGCGTTATACTTTTATGTCTAGCAATTGCTTATGCGGGACGTTACATCGAAAAAAGTACGTTTATACGATGGGCAGTTGGTGTTGTTGTCGCTGGTTCAGCACACGAACTTGCTAAATTGTTATTTACTAGAACTTAATTGTGGCAATCATGCAATAAATACAGTTTATAAAAAGTAAAATTTATCCATTAATTATACATAAACCAATAGTATTTTTATTTATACTTAAGATATACAATATAAAATATTATTTAGAAACTTAATAAGAGTGAAATATGAAACAATTAAATATTCTTCAAACAATAGTTCGTAATAAAACTACTCCAATTTTTGCAGCTTTAACTGCATTCTTTATGAATAATTCTGCATATGCTAACCCGAAAACTTTGACAAATGCAAAGAAGGCTTTGGAGGGTTTACAGAAAGATTTAAACGCACTTATCCCTCTTGCTGCTGGCGTTATACTTTTATGTCTAGCAATTGCTTATGCGGGGCGTTATATCGAAAAAAGTACGTTCATACGATGGTCAGTTGGCGTTGTTATCGCTGGTTCAGCATCCCAACTTGCCACACTGTTATTTGAAGGTAAATAATCACGATTCTGTATAATACGTAATGTTTTTAAATGTCCGTTGATTACTAGGTATACACCAGAAATAATTTCGCTCATACTGCAAAAAATGAATATTATTTATAGCAACTTTAATTAAAATGGGGATAAAAAATATGAAGCAATTAAATACATTTCAAAGAAAACTATACAACAAGATTAGTGTTATTGTTATCATTTCAATGATGTTATTAATAACTCGATTTGCTTATGCTCAAACGGAAACAAAAAGCTTAGATATTTTCATGAGTGTGCAATATGGGTTAAGTATACTTGTTCCTATCGTTGCTGCCATCATTCTTTTATTTCTTTTGCTTATTTATATATTTCGCATCATTGCAAAAGCTACATTTATACGATGGGCGTTCAGTGTCATTATTGCTGGTGCAGCCTTCTATATTAGCCACATATTATTTCACCTCCAGTAACAAGAGCATCCCATGAAATCACAAGAACAAAAAGAATTCCCCCTCTTCAAAGGAGCAACACGTGTTCCAACAATATGGGGGGTTCCCATGATGCCATTTATCGTTATGCTTATGGGAGTTGCTGTTGTTGCTATGACAATAAGTATCTTTTTGTGGGTAATGGCGCCGCCACTATGGTTCATTATGGTGCAAATTACCAAAAATGATGATAAGGCATTTCGTATTTGGTGGTTATGGATCGATACTAAATTTCGCAATCGCAATAAAGGTTTTTGGGGCGCATCAAGTTATAGTCCCTCTGATTATAGTAAAAGGAGATAAACATGATAGCTGTTGAAAACAGCAAACGTCTCGCATCAGAGACACCTGTAAGCCTGTTCCTCCCCTATTCACATCATATTACAGATACGATTATCTCCACGAAGAATGCAGAATATTTGTCAATTTGGAAAATTGACGGGCGTTCGCATCAAAGTGCTTCAGAGGAAGATATTTTTCAATGGACAAAAGAACTTAACAATACTCTGCGGGGTATTGCATCAGCCAATTTGTCATTTTGGACACATATCGTGCGCCGCCGTGTTTATGAATATCCTGATTCAACATTTGATCAAATGTTTTGCTATCAGCTTGATGAAAAGTATCGGCAAAGTTTTACTGGTTATAATTTGATGGTCAATGATCTATATCTGACTGTCGTTTTCCAACCGATAGCGGATAAAATTATGTCGTTCTTTTCTAAACATGAGCGCGAAACGCTAGATCAAAAAAAGATGCGACAAGACTCATGTATCAAAGAAATCAATGACATCAATCGCACTTTAGGACAATCTTTGAAGCGTTATGGCGCAGAACTTCTTGGTGCTTATGAGAAAAATGGGCATGTTTATTCTTCGGCACTTGAATTTCTTGGAATGCTTGTCAATGGCGAATATCGTCCTATGCCAATTTGCTATGATCGTTTTGCTGACTATATGTCCATCAATCGACCATTTTTCTCAAAATGGGGCTCTCTTGGTGAGCTGCGCACAACCAATGGAATGCGTCGATTTGGAATGTTAGAAATTAAAGAATACGATGCAACGACTAAACCAGGGCAACTGAATGCTTTGCTGGAAAGTGACTTCGAGTTCATATTGACGCAGAGCTTTTCGGTGCTCTCTCGGCATGCCGCTAAAGACTATTTGCAGCGCCATCAGCGCAATCTTATCGATGCACGCGATGTGGCAACAAGCCAAATTGCACAAATTGATGAAGCACTAAACCAGCTTATCAGTGGGCATTTTATCATGGGGGAACATCATTGTACATTAACCATCTATGGTGATACAATTCAACAAGTTCGTGACCATATGGCCAAAGCAAGTGCAGCATTATTAGACGCTGCGTTGTTACCCAAACCCGTAGATTTAGCGATAGAAGCTGGCTATTGGGCACAATTTCCTGGCAATTGGAAATGGAGACCTCGCCCTGCCCCAATTACGTCACTAAACTTTTTATCATTTTCGTCTTTTCATAATTTTATGTCAGGAAAACCCACTGGAAATCCATGGGGACCAGCTGTCACAATTCTCAAAACAACCAGTAAGACACCACTTTATTTTAATTTTCATGCCTCCAAACTTGAAGAGGATTCAACCGATAAGCGATTACTTGGTAATACCGCCCTTATCGGACAATCTGGATCTGGTAAAACTGTGTTGCTCGGCTTTTTGTTAGCACAAGCGCAAAAATTTAAGCCAACAACTGTTGTTTTTGATAAAGATCGTGGTATGGAAATTGCCATTCGAGCAATGGGGGGAAGATACCTAACATTCAAGCCAGGAAGATCAAGTGGTTTTAATCCATTTCAACTTCCCCCTACACAAGATAATCTGATTTTTCTAAAACAATTTATTAAAAAATTGGCAGAAGCTGGTGGTGAAGTCACGCATCACGACGAGGAAGAAATTAATAAAGCTGTTATGTCTGTTATGAGCAGTAATATTAACCCATCGTTGCGTCGTTTGTCTTTTCTGGTTCAATTTTTACCAAATCCGCGTTTAAGTGATTACGATGCACACCCGTCTGTTCACGCTCGTTTACTCAAATGGTGCGAAGGTGGTGATTATGGGTGGTTATTTGATAATCCTCATGATGCTCTTGATCTTTCAACACATCAAATTTATGGCTTTGATATCACAGAATTCTTAGATAATTTGGAAACGCGTACTCCAGTAATGATGTATCTGCTTTACCGTACAGAAGGTATGATTAGCGGACAGAGATTTATGTATATCTTTGATGAGTTTTGGAAGCCTTTGCAAGATCCTTACTTTGAAGATTTAGCGAAAAATAAACAAAAAACTATCCGTAAACAAAATGGTATTTTTGTTTACGCAACACAAGAGCCTAGTGATGCTTTGGAAAGTAATATTGCTAAAACACTCATTCAACAATGTGCGACTTACATCTTTCTAGCCAACCCCAAAGCAAATTATGAAGATTATACAAAAGGTTTCAAATTAACAGATACTGAATTTGAGCTCGTTAAAGGACTTGGTGAGTTTAGTCGTCAATTCCTCATTAAACAGGGTGATCAATCTGCACTTGCTGAACTCAATCTCGGTAAATTCCATGTAACAAGCGATGGAAAAAGCGTAGAACACGACTTTAGTGATGAACTCTTGGTGTTATCAGGTACGCCAGATAACGCAGAGTTAGTCGAAAGAATTATCGCAGAAGTTGGTGATGATCCAGCAATATGGTTGCCAATTTTTTTACAGCACGCAAAAAATGACAGGAGGGAAACATGAAGAAACAAGTCATTTCAATAGCAGTAGCAATAACTTTAGGGGTTTCAAAGCCAGCAATGGCTTGGGTTTTTGGTGCTGGAGTAGCAGATTTAGCAGTATCAATTCCAACAACATGGCCTAATTTTTTTGGGAAGTCATCCTCAAAAACACCTCCATCCCAAAATTCTTCACCTTCACAACCGAAAACAGTAAATGCTACTAGTGGATTTATTATTGCCTTAAAAAGGCACTTTGAGCAAACAAGAAAGATACACGAATCCATAACGGGAAGTAAAAAATTCGACGCGCAAGAATATAAAAATATACAAACAGATAATACTAGTTTTTTTCTCAAAAATCCAGAGAAGCTCTACAATAGAGGTGCATCTTCTTCCCTATCTAACTCCCTTGACAATATTTTAAAAGAAGAAGAAACTTCTTCTGCCTCTATCCAAGAAACTCGCGATGCTATAACTAAGCGTATTCAATATGCCTCCCTCGTTGATAAGGCCGTAAGTTTAAAAACTTTTCAAGAGGCGAACAATCGTTTTAAACAAATTGAAAAACTATTAAGCCAAATCGAAAACACACAAGATTTGAAAAGTATTGCCGAATTACAAGCACATATAATTGGCATGCTCACTATGCTACAAAACGAAACGGCCAAATTACAAATGGTCACACATTTACGAAGTGCTGAGCACTCGCTGATCAAACAGCAGAAAGATAAATACAGCATAAAAATTTTGAATAGCAAAAATACAAAAATGCCTACTATAAGATTTATCCGATAAAGTTCTTTACAGCGTTTTTCCTTTTTTATGCAAATAAAAGCTAATGTACAGAATTCAGTATTAATCTGAAAATTTAGAGAGACACAAGAATTTTGTCAAATCTACGACAATCGTGGTGAAGCTACCTAAGTGGAAGTGAATGTGTAAAAGTCTTTAGAATATATCTGTAATCTAAGGTGGTAAAAAATTGACTATTCGTTAAAGAGGAATGCCATGAACTTCACTATTTTTACGCAACTTTTTACTAAAATTGATCAAGGAACCAAAACATATATCACGGATATTTCTTCAAAAGCCATAGCTACAATCACACCCTTTGTATCAATCGGGGTAGCAATCGCTTTTATCATCTATGGATGGCTTATTATGCGTGGTGCTATAGATATGCCGCTCTCAGGATTTGTAAACCGTTTCC
>NZ_JAQISX010000059.1:0-3429 GCF_028618425.1 Bartonella sp. ML70XJBT | reverse complement strand
TGCAAAAATACGCCATTATTCTCAAGTCTGTGGTCAAGTCTATGGGAATTGTGAAATCTATGGAAAGGCTTTTATCTCTCAATATGCAAAAATTTATGACCATGCTTTTGTTTATGGCAATGCTCATATTTATGGGAATATTTATGGCAATGCTCATGTAAATGGTGGTGCTCGCGTTTTTGCTGATGCTCATATTTATGATTATGCGCATGTTTCTCATGATGCTGCGGTCTTTAGCTATGCAAGGGTCTATGGTCATGCCAATGTTTCTGGATCGGCTTGCATTTATAGCCATGGCAAGGTTTATAATTATGCTGTTATTAGGGGGCGTGCAAAGATTTATGGGAAGGTTTATGGCTCTGCTAGCGTGGCTGGCTCTTGTGAAGTTTATGGCTCTGTCTATGGCAATGCAAAACTCTCATATTGTGCAAAGGTCTGGGGGCGTGCTTATGGCAATGCAAAAATAAACAAAAAAAGCAAAGAAAAGTTGGTGCCCCAAAATTGTGAGGTTTATGAAAGCGATCATGTTATCAAGATTGTTGATGAAACAGAATAAAGAACGGCATGGGGGGCTTAAAAAATATCTTGTTTTTGATTATAACTATTAAAAATAGATCAGAATCAGATTAGAAAATCCAATATGGGGGAAATAAAATATCTTCTTTCAGGAGGCTTTTCTCTTATGTTTTGGTTCTCAAGCATAGAAAAAAAATATACATTTACAGATGATATAAGATCAATTGGAGGACACGAGGTTTATCGTATTAAAGCTGTTAAGGATTTTAGTGATGTTAAAGCAGGTGACTTAGGTGGTTTTATAGAAAAAGGAAAAAATTTATCCCATTACGGCGACTGTTGGGTATATTCTGGCGCTTGTGTCTATGGCAATGCCAAAGTCTATGACAATGCTAGAATTTATGGCAATGCTAAAGTCTATGAATTTTCAGAAGTTTATGGGAAAATCGGTGCTTTTAGAGCCTATATTCACGAAATTACCGAAGTTTATGGCTATGCAAAGATTTATGGCAATGCCAAAGTCTATGACAATGCTGAAATTTATGACGATGCTGAAATCTATGACAATGCTAAAATTTATAAAAGCGCAGAAGTTTTTGGTAATGCCAAAGTCTATGACAATGCCAAAATCTATGAAAAATCCAAAGTCTATGGCAATGCTAAAGTTTACGGCTATGCCGAAGTTTATGGCTATTCTTTCATTTATAAAAACGCTGAAGTTTTTGGCAATGCTAAAGTTTATAACGGGACTGCAATTTTAGGTAAGTTAGATTGTGATATCCGAAAACCTAACAATTAAACTATAAATCATCTAGAAAACACGAGATAGTGGATAAATGACAAGCTTTTTCACATTATATAAAAACTCGTAATTATATACTTTAATGCTGTTTTAAAATTTTATTGTTATCTTAAAAATTATCCTCTTATAGAACAATCTAATGTTACTATAACATCTTTAGATTTTGCGCTCGTCAATTTTGGCGAACGTTAATTTGTTTCTTTTTATGCGATTACCAATCCAATCGTTAAAACAAGCTGTGATCTTTAAACGTATGTTATAGATAATTCCAAACGACTAAATTTAAAAACAATGCGATTTTTGAGTGATAAAAACGTATCATAAAATTTATGAACTGTTATAAATGGTAGCTGCTTTTCATTTCATTTGAATACACACATGCGTTATAATATTCACATCATGATTTGCTTTTTATGCTCTATTCATACATAGCAATTGTTTATAAAAAATGGTCAAATTAAACATGCATAAAAGTGTGGATTCTGATAGGGGTGCATATAAAATTATTTAAATAACATATTGATTTATTTATATTTTTATGTCATATGTGGCGCCGGGCGCTAAAAACACGGTGAATAGTCCGCCGCTATACTTTTCCCTCGCGAAGGGTATTGTATGGTATAGCCACACCCGACATAATCATCATACGCTATTCAAAGCATAAAAGACAGTCAGTATTTTAAAGAATGGGAGAAACCTTTTCGTGGTCTATCCGCTATTCACAAGTGGTTTTTAAGCACTTGCCAATCCTTCTAAACAAACCTGCCTTTAAAGTCAATACGTATTTTTTATTTTTTTCACTTTTTTTCATTTTGGTTCTTACCTAATTGAATATCAAGCGCTTTTTCTAGCTCTCTGTCTATCTCATCACAAGACAATGGATATCCTCTCTCAAAATCATTCGTTATCTCACAAATCAATTGATCATCTTTTGTACGTTTTTTTATTTTTGCATTTACCTCATCTATCAACGCCTCATAACTCAATACGCTTTTTGGTAAATTACCACCGTATATCCACGCTTTTACCTGCGCTTTTGTACTGTAATCAACATTCTCTGGCATCTCATGATCTTGATATTGTCCACCATCGAATTCCTCATATTCCCTCATTCCATCATCATATTCGTAAAGGTTGTAAAAATGCTCTGAAACTCCCATTCCCCATGGTGCATATCCAACCGCCGTTGCAATAAATTTTTTTTGCTGTCTTTTACGGTTTCTTAAGAACATCTGATTTAATATCCCTTATCTAAATCTATAATTTTACCAATGGATTTATTTGCCTCAAAATGGACCGTACAGTGGCGTTTTTAATTTCAATGTGGATTTCATCAAAAAACTTTTAAATCGCTCTGTACGGTGCCTTTTTGTCGATTTAAACGCATATCTAATCTCAAAACCATTAGCACCTTTCACTATTTTACTGTTTTTCATTCAATGCTCTTTAAAACTTCTTCAAGTTCTTTTTGAAGCTTTTCAACCCGTTCTGATGTTGCAAGCGGCTTTTGTTCTCTTTCCTTTATTTCTGGCTTCTCAAGAACCTTTAAAACATGATTTGCACTCCAGCGAATATCACTTTCAAGCTTTTCGCAATAGCGATAAAAATCTGCTGTTGAAGGCATAAATGTTGTATTTAATCCCTCTGCTTTGCCTTTCAAAGCGTCCTTTGTTGCTGTCTGCAATGCCCAGCTGCTTATGCCTTCAAGAGCGTAAAAATACGCAAGCGCTGTTGCTTTCTCATCTGATCCTAATGGGCTTTTGAGACCATTGGAAAGGACAAGAAACGTTGTTTGTATTTCTTCTTCAGTCGCTTTTCTTTCAAGCCTTTGCAACGCATCATCAACCAATGAAGTAACTCTCTCCACTTCTGCACTCAATGGCTTTTGCCCCGTTTTCCAAAGGAATGGGGGTTCTGTTGTCATCCTCGAATAAAAATTTGTAAACACTGTCTGAATTTTTGATATTGGACATGTGCTGTGCAACTCGATAACTCCAGCCACGCTGCTGTTCTGTGTGTTGATTGCTTGTTTTTCCATAGTTTCCACCTTGTTGATTGATTTTATGATCTTTTGAATTCCTTACCCAGTTGCGCCATGTTGCTTGCCAATC
>NZ_JAQISX010000058.1:0-3484 GCF_028618425.1 Bartonella sp. ML70XJBT | reverse complement strand
TGCCATTAAAAGCTGTGAGATAAAAAGAACGGTCTGCTTGATATTCCTTTCTCTCCAAATTGGCTAAAAAACCAGATAATTCATCACGAACCAACAACAGACCACGGGGGTTTTCTTTTAACAATTCTCCAAGCTTTTCGACCGTGACATCATCATTTTTACGAGTAAGAAATTAATTAGTGTGCAAAGTGATTATGCAATCATATTAGTAACATTAGAAAATAATAATTTGCTTCAATTACCAAATAAATAAAAATACAGTTGATTAGGGAAATTTTTGCTTTGTATGAAGCACACGTAAAATACGCACAACGCCATTTGAAATATCATAAATCATGATATAATTTGGATGTACAATAAGTTCACGTGTATTTACAATTCGTCCTAAACGACCAAGAGTAGGAAGTTTGACAAGTTTTTCTACCTTTTCAGATAAAAGTTGATCAAACTTTAAGGCAGCAGAAGGATTATCTTGTGATATGTATTCACGGATCTTCTTGCGGTCAACGTGTGCTACTTGTGTCCAAATTAGCTTCATAAAGTTGATTTATCTAGTTTACTTTGTGTTTTTAAGCGCCATTCCTTTGCTTCTGCTTCGATTTCTTCAGAAGATATTATATCGCCTGCATTAGCAGAATTTATTCCTAATTGAACTTGTTCCCGAAACCATAAATCGTGTGCACTTTTTTCTTTTTGTTCTTTTACAATATCGCGCATATAATCCCGCAACAATTGTGCACCAGATCTATCGCACGCCTTTGCTGCTTTGGAAAATTCATTTTTTAATACATCATCAACGCGAAAGGTAAATGTTGTTTCAGCCATTTTACCGCCCCTTAAAGTGTTACAAAGTAGTTCTAATGTAATACATTTTTACTATTTCTTCAATAGCTACTGTTAGAATAGATATTTTATATCTATTTTGCATTTTCATAGACTGAAAGGGACGCCCATAAATTCACGGGCTCTGATAACAAACCAGACAGCAGAGACAGACCGGTTTCAATGCCTTCACAAATAACCAGATGTTTTGGATTGTCTTGGCTTAAATGCACAGCACCGCCCATAACAGACCCCAACATGGCTTTTGCTGGTTTCTGATCTGTTTTGCAGCCATTGGCTTGTAAAAAGGTTCTATGGATTGCAAAGGAACCAGCCCCCTTAACAAGAGCAACCAACGCGGGCAGTGTCATTCCTAATGGGTGTGGACATTTGCCGTGAAAGCATAAATCAGCAGAAAACTGTTTTGAGAAAGAAAGCGTGTGATCATAAGCTTTATCAACAAAGGCTTGTTTCCCCAGCAAGCCAATTCTTCTAAGCGCTTGTATGATCTCTCTAAAAGAGCAGCCCGCATAACAAGTGAGTAAAAGACGCCCATCATGTCCATTGGCAAGAGATAGACTAGGCAATTGATCATCATGGGCGGGACAACGGGCACTTCCATAACGCCCATACCAAACCCCACGCAAGGCATTGGTGATGCCCCGAGCATTTATATAAGAAAACATGTTTTTTATCCTATGATTATTGCACCATAGGACGGATTTTGCTATTCATTCTTTGAGTGAAAATGGGAAGCCTTGTCCGTCCTTACGTGACAAGGTTTTCATTTATGCGACGTCGTTATAACGTTGCTGTTTTGCTTGCTCTATGACATTAATCAGATCCGATTGTAACCAACGCGATAAGAAACCAAACTTTAAAGGCTTTGGTAAAGAGCCATTGGTGACATGACGGCGGAATGTTGAAACACTCATATGAAGCAATTTTGCACTTTCACGGTCAGTTAAAAGAATATCATTTTCTGTCATTATAATTTCCTTTCAAGAGTAAAAAATAGGAACAAATCATAAGTATTTATTAACCATATTTTCGAATCATTGGAAAGGTATTTAGTCTATAAAAAACAGTGTTTTATTATACATTTTCTGATGTGATAATTTATGAGTCTCATTGAGAAAGAATGAGAGAAGAGAGAGAGAAAGTTATCCACAGATAATGGGGTATTACACCCCATATCTTAAGCTTGACCTGTAACATAAGCCGCCCATTTATCCATATAGACACGGCGCTGTTCTAAATAGTCAGTACGACGATAAGCACGTTCTACTTGCCCCCCGACTACATGCCCCAGAATAGTTTCAGCGACCTCATAGGGGGCATCGGTTGTTTCAGCAAGCCAATCGCGTAAACTAGAACGAAAACCATGGGGGCAGGCTTCAATTTTATTTTTTCTCATGTACGCAGCCATCATCGTAGGTGAAAGAGGACCACGATTAGTAAGTGAAAAGATGAAACCACTTTTAGAGATACAACGGGCTTGTTCAATTACTTTCATTGCCTCTGTTGATAAAGGCACACGAAATTCTGTTGTAGCATCACGCTTTCCTTTCATATTTTCAGCAGGGATAGTCCATATATCATCTTCAATCTGGTTTTTATGAATGTGACGTAAAGGAAAAGTACGAACGCCTGTCAAAATAAGCAAGCGCAACGCTAAATGTTTTATAGTTGTTGTTTTGCAGAGAAATTGGTAAAAATCAGGCACATCTTTCCAATCCATTGCTGGTAAACTTTGTTTTTTATGACGTTGTTTCCCTAAGAGTGCGCGTGCTTTTTCTGTTGCTTGTAAATCAACATCCAATCCTAATGCAGCCGCATGTTTAAGACAAAGGTTAAGACGCATCAATGCTGTTCGAGCAGTTCCAGCTTTTGTATGCCAAATGGGAGCAAGCGTATCGCGTATCTCTGTTTGTGTAATCTCAGAAACGGGCAGACAACCTAATTTGGGCAGAATATGAAGGCGTAAATGTAAAAACCAGTTTCCATCTTTCCCATCTCCTTTTAATTCAGCTTTACGACTTTCAAAAGCATCTAGTGCAATGTCTTTTAAATAATGGAGATTACGCATTGCCTCACGCTTTTGTTTATTGCGTTCTTTAATGGGGTCACGACCCTCACGTAAAACAGCACGCCATTGATTTGCACATTCGCGAGCTTGTTTTAAAGAAACATCTCTCAAGGCACCCAAGCCCATTTCACGGCGGCGCCCGTGAATGGTATAGCGATAAAGCCATTGAGCACCGCCATCTTTACGCTTATGAAGAAGCAAGCCGGCACCATCATTATATTTGCCAGCCCCCAATGTTGCGACAGATCTTGCATTAAGACGGTTCATAAGGACCATTTTTACTCCTTTCTTGTATAAATTTTACCCACACACCAGCCCCGCTTATGACTTGCAAGGGAATGGTTTTGATTGATTCAAGATAGAGAGATTTGAAATGAGAGAATCCTACGTTATTCGGAGCTTTAACTCAATATGAATAATGCTAGATTATCATTATAAATCAATATCTTGTGTCTGTTATTCAAGATGAGATTGATGACACTGGGGATGAGTACATAGCACAAATCCAAGAAAGTATTTTTGCTGCTATTCGTTTTTGTGAGAGAGAAAGTTTTTACTTTAACGAAAGCCGTG
>NZ_JAQISX010000057.1:0-3824 GCF_028618425.1 Bartonella sp. ML70XJBT | reverse complement strand
AGAACTCTGCGATCTCTTCAGAGATATCTTCGCATCGGTTAGTGGTTGGTTCTACACGGAAGATTTGAAGAGCATTATCGGCTTGATCGATAAATTTGATAATTTCCTTTTCATCAAAGAAAGTACCGTATTTTGCGAGATTTTGCTCTTCATCTTCACAGACGACTAAGAGAATTTCATCAGAATTTATAAACACTGGTTTCTTCACAAATGCCTCCATATCAAAATATTTTAAATACATTTTGAAAAAAACGCCTTGACATAGGTTTTTTTTTTCGGGGTATGGTGTAAATATATTTCATATTTAATGAACGGCGTCAATAAAAAAATTCATAAAATATGAAATTTTATAAAGACAAAAATTAATTATTGACAATACAATGTTAGAAAATTTGGAATTATGGAGATAAAAAGTGATGGCAGCTATTATTCTTTATCTAAAGAACAAGAGTTTTGAAGAATCGTTAAAACAGCTTTCTGAACTTCAGGTTTTGCTTGATAGTAAAGGCGAATAAATTGTTCAGATTCTTTTATTAAAAAAGGTGGAATTACACCAAAAAAATCAATAATCTTTATGAGTTCGTCAGCTCTTATTAATCTAGGTTTTACTGGTTTATTTTTTGCTGAATTATTTAGCATATTGGATAAAGTAGATGGCAATACCCCCAAATGTTTAGCTAGCATTTTTTTACTGCCATGCCCATTTTTAGCTAATTGCTCATTAAGCCATGCCTTTAATTGATCCGATTCCATAAGAATAAGGCTCTTTCATGTGATATGAAAAATCAATAAAAAAAAACTGAATTTTTATCTTGATAAAATTCACGAAATATGAAATTTTGTTGTTATGAAAAAAGAACCTGCGTATACCATAATAAAATATTTAGGGGGTGCTGTTAATGTTTCGCGTATTTTGCAGAAATGTAAAGGTGCTGTTTATCGTATCACTTATTCTAAAGAAAAGGGGGGGGCTAATGGGTTATTTCCTTCAATTTATCAAGCGCAATTATTAACCTATGCGCGTGAGCATGGGATAGATTTGCGTCCAGAAGATTTTTTTTATCCAGAACGCTTGCAAAGATTAATGGAAGAGCAAGCAAGCGACTCAATGACAAAATTTTCCAAAAGCCCCTGCGTTGATAGCGCGTGCGACGGTTTGCAGCCTTAGGAGATCACAATGAGTTTAAATGAAAGCAAGCAGAGCATTGATGAGTGTGATGAGGATATCAAAAAATATGAAAAGGAAATTAAAGAACTTAATCAAAAGATAGATGCGTATGAAGAAGCGTTCAAAAGAAAGAACGATCTTATAGATACACTAGAAGCAGAAGTTGTATTACGCGATGCAGAAATAGAGAAGCTTAAAGACAAGCTTAAGCAGCGTGATGCATCTGTACAAAAGCCTTCTCATAAGAATAAGAAGAAAAGTAAGTGAGGAAAGAGAGATGAGTACAGCAGCAACAGTTCTTTCTATAACGACCAATTTGTTTTTACTCTTTGAGGTTTATCGCTATTTTAAACAGTCAGGAGAGCTTACAGATGAGGTAATTAAACAAAAACAAATAATATGGGATTTAGAGGATAAGCTTAGAAAGAAAGAAGACGAGCTTAGGAAGAATGAGGGGATAAGAAATAGGTCCAGAAAGAAGCTTTAATTGTTTTTTGAGGATTACTTGAGGAAGTGTGCTCCATAATGAAAAGTGGGGTATCTGATTTATTCACTTTTAAGGAACAAATGAAAAATTCTAACTTAATTTCTTGTCCACCGATTATATTATTAAAAGCATTAAGATCATCTTGTAAGGTTTGTTCTGTTTCGAGTTTTATTAGGTCTATATGTTTCGGAGATGTGGGTTTGATAGTTATTTTTCTATTTCCACTAATAAATACACTGTTACTATAAACTATTTTATCAAATTCGAATTGGCATTTTTTCTCTATCCATATGTGATTTATTTTAATCATTCTTTCTGTAGGATTTGTAATGTATAATATGAAACTAAATTTATTAGGATCATGTTTATCTAGAGTGGGACTATTTGTCTTGAACTGCAGCGGCGGTCCTAAGTTCACTTCTTCTTTTGTTTTTAGTAGAAAATTGACATGCTTTTCTGCTAATGTAGCTTGCTTTTGCAATGATTTATTGTTGGCTTCTAAATGGTTTAACTCTTTTTCTACATTGCATAAATCTTCTTCTCGTATTTTTTCTGCTTTTTCTAGGTCTTCTTTGCGTATTTTTGCAGCCCTTTTTAGATCTACATATCTTAAAAACAACGACAGTATCAGGGACAGGATACTAATAACTATAGCGATAACATCTTTATCTATATCTATTTGCATACTTCCCACACCTTTCTCTCTGCTTTCGGAAAAAAACAACCTAATAAAACACATTATGTACGGAGTTGCATGGTGATTAACACGATTCTTTGTTTTGATCTAGGAACGAAGACAGGGTGGGCGATACGCTGTGCGGATGGTGGTATCACTAGTGGCACCGTTGATTTTAAATCACGCCGTTTTGAAGGCGGTGGTATGCGTTATTTACGCTTTAAACAATGGCTTAATGAAATAAAGCAGGCAGCAGGTCAAATTGACGCGGTGTATTTTGAAGAGGTGAGGCGTCATGTTGGTACAGACGCGGCGCATGTTTACGGTGGCTTGTTAGCAACGTTAACGGCGTGGTGCGAACATCATCAGATACCGTATGAGGGGATACCGGTTTGTACAATTAAGAAAGCAACGGCAGGCAAGGGGAATGCGTCGAAAGAAGAGATGATAGAGGCAATGCGTGCAAAAGGACACGCGCCTTGTGATGATAATGAAGCAGATGCTTTAGCAATTTTACATTTAATTAAAGAAAGGGAATTGGGGTATG
Organism: Bartonella sp. ML70XJBT; assembly: GCF_028618425.1. Lineage (NCBI taxonomy): Bacteria > Pseudomonadati > Pseudomonadota > Alphaproteobacteria > Hyphomicrobiales > Bartonellaceae > Bartonella > Bartonella sp. ML70XJBT. The sequence goes on along the minus strand of NZ_JAQISX010000057.1, from coordinate 946 downwards.
TCCAGTAAATTACCATGGACGAGGCTTAATGCAGACCAATGGATAATCGATGTTTCTTGTATGAAACCGATGGAAAAAGCTGTTTATCTTACTCTCAGTTTATTTATGCGCAGAACACAAGAGCCTCTTGATGAAGATACTTTCTTATTATCTCGTTATGTTGGTTGCTCAGAGAAAGCATTTAATAAAGCATTGATTGGTTTACTCTGTACTAAAAAAATCGTTCGTTTAGACGATGGTCGTTTATGGAGTTTAGAAGTTGAAGAAGAACTCAACAACTCTAATAAAACTTTAGAGAAATCTTCAATAAAAGCAGCAAAAGCAGCAAAAGCTAGATGGGATGAGAATGAACAAAAAATGCACAAGCATAAAAATAATACGTCAAATGATGCTTGTGCATCAAAAAGTGATGCTTGTGCAGAAAATTTGATGCTTGGCAATGCACATAACAATAACAATAACATTAACAATATATATAAAAAAAATAAAACTATCGTTTTATCAAAAAAAGAAATCGATTTTGAAGATTTAGAAACAACCGATTTGGTTGACGAGCCAATCGATGGTGATGCTGTTGAAAGCCCATCAGAACAAATCGAAACGATAGCAACCAAACAACCTCCCCTTCACGAGCAAGAAAGCGTTCCTAAGAAAGCCAAGCGGTTTAAAACTGATCGAGGTTGTCGATTGCCTGCGGATTTTGAACCCGATTACGATTTTGCACTTGCAGAGGGCTTGCCTCCAGAGCGTATCAAAGTCGAAATCGCAAAATTTCGAGATTATTGGAATGCCAAGACAGGTAAGGACGCTAGCAAGCGTGATTGGCAAGCAACATGGCGCAACTGGGTAAGGAATTCAAAAGATCATAAAATCAATCAACAAGGTGGAAACTATGGAAAAACAAGCAATCAACACACAGAACAGCAGCGTGGCTGGAGTTATCGAG
>NZ_JAQISX010000056.1:0-3835 GCF_028618425.1 Bartonella sp. ML70XJBT | reverse complement strand
CTATCCCAATTATGCACAAAAGAGCACGATAGATGCGATTATAGGGGATGAATTGCGAACGATTGTAGCCACTTGCGCACAAAAAGGGGTTAATCCGGCAGAAGAACTCTAGCAGTCCAAGGCAATAATCAAGTTGCAGCGCTGCAAAGTAGGCAGAATTCTGCGAGAACCTTAACAGCCTCTGGTGGAGGGGGTAGTGTTGGACCGATGACCAAACAAACTCTTTACGATATGTCAGAGAAGGAATTTGATGCGTGGATAGCCAATCCGAAAAATGAAGCGCGTTTTTATGAAATTATGGGAGCAGATCCTGATTAGGGAATAAGTTTTTCAACATAATCCGCCTTTGATGCGGATTTTACACCGGCTTTAAGCCGGTTTTTTACAGCAAAGAAAGGTGAAATCAAAAATGGCAACAACACATATAGGAACCCATGATCCACAATCGGTAAAACTGTGGTCACAGAAATTAAGCAATGAAGTTTTAAAAGCAACGAAAATTGCCCCCTTGATAGGGAAAAGTTCAAACAGCATTATCCAGCTTTACAATGAAACCCATAAGAGTGCAGGGGATAGTGTTACATTTAGTTTGCTTGTGAATTTGTTCGGAGATGGTGTCACTCAAGGCGAAACTCTAGAGGGTAATGAAGAAGCGCTTCAATTTATGAATGATAGGTTGGTCATTAACGAGCTCTTACATGCAGCACGTGTCGCCAATGATGACTCGATTGACCAACAGAGAATTCTCCCGAATTTACGCAAGAAAGCCAAAGAAGGCTTGGTTCGCTGGTATGCCAATCGTTTAAGCATCATGTTCTTTTTACAGGTGTGTGGTTATACAGCGCGTACGATCAATGTTGATGGTCGAGAAGTCTATATTAAACCAGTCCATTATGGTTTTAATCCGATTATGGCGCCAAGCAGTGAACGTATTATTCGTCCCGATGGTAAAACCAAGGATGAAGATCTCAACGATAAAGCCAAACATAGCTTTAGTCTTAAATTGATTGATGAAGCGGTAAAACAAGCCAAGCTAGCCAATCCCCAAATCTCTCCGGTTCATGTTAATGGTGATGATGTGTATGTTTTGTATTTGCACCCCACGCAAGTGATGCAATTGCGTACTAATACAGCCGCCGGTGAGTGGTTAGATATCCAAAAATCGGTTTATGCGACGTCACGTGCGAAGAACCCAATCTTTGATGGTTCACTAGGCATGTATAATGGTGTTGTTTTACGTGAGGCAATTCATGTCACCCATGGTGTTAAATCAACAGATTCTACAGCCGTTAAAAGTGTTCGTCGTGCGGTGTTCTTAGGTGCTCAAAGTGCGATTATAGGTTTTGGTAAAAATCATAGTGCAACGCATTACACTCTTAAAGAAGAGTATTTTGATTATGAGCGTGAATTTGGTGTTGCCGCCAAGACTTTGATAGGAATGAAGAAAACCCGTTTCCAAAGACAGCCCAAGATTTTGGAACGATTGTTATCCCCACCTACAGCGGTGAAGCAGCAGCGTAATGATTAAGGAGGAAAAAAGACATGGCAGATCAATTACCAGCCCCTTTACAGGGGAGAAATCTTCATACCCAACAAGTAAGCTTTTTACGATTAAATATCTCACATAAAGATAAGCATCTTACGGAAAAAATAGGGATTTTACCCCGTGGAGCAGTCATTACTTCGATAAAAGCCTTTGTGAAGACAGCGTTCTCGGAAGCAAAATTGAAGATAGGCAGTACCTATGGAGGGAATGAATACAGTGAGAAAGAGATCAAGACCCAAAGCGTACAGGACTTTACGCCAACAGATCAAAAGGCTTTTGTAGGGGATGATAAGGAGACCACTCTTTATGCAACCCGCGACAAAACCACGGCAGCGGGTGAATGCGTTGTGGTCGTGCAATTCGTGACTAATCACTGAAATGAAGGGGAGAGATTTATCAACTCCCCCTTAATTTATGAAGTAGAAGATTGTACAGAGAGTTGTAAATTAAGGGCAGATAATACAGCAACTAAGGTAGAAAGCTTTGGGTCACCCGTTTTGCTTAAGGAGCGGTATAATCCACTGCGTTCGCGATTGGTTTCTTTTGCTAAGGCACTCATATTTTGAGCACGAGCAACAAGACCAAGGGCATCGGCAATATAAGCGGTATCTCCCGTTTTAAAGGCTTCATTTAAAAAGGTTTCTTGAGCTTCTGGTGTTGTGAGATGTTTTTCAAAGTTAAAGGTTTTCAATTTCATTTTTAAGATCCTCTAAAAGAGATAGGGCTTTGTGAATATCATTGGATTGTGTGGATTTATCTCCACCACAAAGCAATATAATGATTTTATCGCCTTTTTGGGCAAAATAAATTCTGTAACCAGCACCATAGTGGATACGTAATTCTCCTATGCCATGAAAGAATTTAACATCACCGAAAAGTCCTGAACGAATTCTACGAATTCTTTCAAGAATTATAGTGGAAGCTTTTCTATCTTTAAGCTTTTCTAACCATTTATCGAATTCATCTGTTGTTTTTATTATCGCTACCATATGAGTACTATAGTGCACATGATATATCATGTCAAGTTCGTTTCAATTTTTATCTTTCATTGAAAAGGTATTTTGATGGCGCGTCATTATATTCGGGTTAGGACCAGCGGACCGATACCGGCTGGTCAAAATGTTTATCGTCATCGGAGAACGCTTTCACACCTCGTGTCTGTCATTCAAGATGAGATTGATGACACTGGGGATGAGTATATAGCGCAAATCCAAGAAAGTATTTTTGCTGCTATTCGTTTTTGTGAGAGAGAAAGTTTTTATTTTAATGAAAGCCGTGATGTGGTGTTTACAACACAGGCGGGGAAGGGTGTTTATGACGCAAGCGATACCCGCCATATCGCAAGTGCTGTTAAAATCAAAAGCGTTTATCTAATTTCTGGTCAAGATCATAAGCTTGCATTGGAGTTGAAAGACCATGTTTCTTTAGAGCCTTTGTTATCATCAGAGCAGCAAGGAACGCCGGTTTGTTACAGTTATTTTGATAGGAAATTACATCTTTATCCCACGCCAGATAAAGCCTATCAGATTCAACTCATTCTCTCTCCATTGCGTTTATCAGAGATAGAGAGTGTCGATGAGGAGCATCCATGGTTTGTGCACGCTTTTGATTTGATTAAGGCGCGTGCAAAATATGAACTTTACAAGAATATCCTTAAAGACCCCGATTGTGCAACGGCAGCTTACAATGACTTTAATGAGCAGTTGCATGAATTGCGTGCAGAGACTTCACAACGTCATAACGTAAGCAGAATAATTCCAACGGATTTCTAAGATGGTTTACTTTCCAGTCGCTGATTACAGACCGGATGTTGCGGTTGTCAACGGCAGCTTTACAGATACGCTTGTGAATGTTTTACCGGCAGATGGTGGCTATATTCCTATGGCTAGTGCAATGGTTGTTTCTAAGGTTCCTTTGGAAGAAAAGCCGTTGGGTTGTATCGCCTTTAGAAGTGGCAATGGTGTTAAGATCATCGTGGGAGGGAAGCAAAAGCTTTATAGTTATGACAGTCAAACGCAAAGTTGGAAAGACATCAGTCAAAGTGGAGTGACCTATCAAGCCAATGAAGAGAACAAATGGTCATTTGCTTTGTTTGCTGAAACCATTATTGCGGTGAACAAAAATGACAAACCACAGGCATTCAATGTTCGGAGTTCAGAGAGATTTGCAGATTTAGGAGGGGATCCTCCAAGAGCAGGCTTGGTGAAGGTTTGGGGAGATTTTGTTTGTCTGATGCAACTGACAGATCATCCCAATCGCATTCATTGGTCAGGTTTGAATGATGCAACA
>NZ_JAQISX010000055.1:0-3880 GCF_028618425.1 Bartonella sp. ML70XJBT | reverse complement strand
ATAATCCATTCTTGATAAAAATTACGTACCCAAGGCAATTTATTCGTCATAGTTGCCCTCCTGCTCTTGAGTAAAAGCAGCTTCTTTTAATTCTTTTTCAACACGCGTATTCCACAACCCATCATCTTTTTGGATAAGTTTATCATTTTTTATTAAGTATTCGACAATAGCTGCAAATTTTTTCTGCGAACAATTGCAAGCACGTGCAAGCGTTTCAAAATCTTCTTTAATTGGTGCTTTTTTATCGTACATGCGAACGAGAAGCGTCATATAAGCGCCCCTTTGCTCTAACGTCATTCCGTCTGTACCACTTATCCAGTCATACAAATGGAATCTTATCCATGGCATACCATTAGACATGCGCGCCCCCTTCTTTCTTTAAATATAAAATTGCCAAAGCATCTGCTTCGTTGTCATCTTCAGGCGCATGCCCTTTGGAACATATCGCCCAGCCTGTCTTAGCACCTAGATCAAGATAGAGAATCGTCTTAGTCATTTGCTATTCCATTAAAAATTATTTTTACAAAGCCGTTCAACGGTAATTATTTTCGAAATGGGGGGAAAAATGCCTCAAGTAGTGTCTAAATTGTTTTCTATTTCTTCTGTTCTTATTAATTTTGCACATACAATTTTTTCAATTTACACTAAGTACAAAGAACAGGAAGAACGAAAACTAGGACCAAAATTGGAACTTAAATCTATTTCTCAACCAAGAAGTGATAGTGTTATTCCATCAAAGAAACGAGAATTTAAGATACTCCCAGAATCATTGGTTCATTTACACGTAACCTTCTATAATCCTACAAAACAAATGATTAGATTGAATTATATATGGATAGATAAAAAAAGTCCCTTTGAATTTGCTCATGTTTCATATCCTAAATCCGGCCTAGAACTGCATAAACAAAAAGAAAATATTTTCATTAAAACGCAAAAAAAACACGTCAACTTGATAACCCCTAAACTCAACCCAATCCAAAATGAATGGTATAATTTATTTAGTATTGAGAGTGAAAGCGAACTGACATTTTTACTCATTTTTAAAATGCATAACCCATCTGAAATACAACCCATTAATATCATTGTAGAACACACTTCTCCAAATTATCCGACCAAAACACTTAAACCTCATTTTTATCTTGGTTCCTTTTGTGATGACTAATATTCCAATTTCATTGGAACTAAAAATAATCAAATTCACTACTTTCTCTTATAAGCGTTTTTCTATCTTATCTCATTGCACTAAATGCGCAGATTGTGTGTATTTCTGTAAACTATCTATGAAATGTTTTTTGAAACCGTGCGCATTACTATATGCCTTTATAGACAATGATGGTCCTAAAGCACTTTTAGCTATTAAATTATCATTTTCATCAAGAGAAAAATCCCAATCAGAATCGCTAAAAACAATTGTGCTGCCATCTGGAAAATGCATTTCTTTTGTTGAATCTTCTAAAATATGAAAAGTATAAGATAAGTTTTGTATTTTTTTACGAAAGACATAAAAGCCAGAAAAAAACATGATTACATTGACTATAAAAAACACAATCATCGTCGCCCAACTGGAATCCATCTTTATTTCCTTTCTTCATATTGAGGTTGTACCATCTTATTTTGTTCACACGGCTTTTCACTCAAACTGAAACCGTTGACAAAAGAAGGCGTTGAGAGCGTTGCTTTTTCTTCTTTCATCAAATCTTGCAAACGCTTAGGATAGAAAAAATCTTCAGGTCGCAAATCAATGTTGTGTTTATGAGCATAGTTTAAAAGCATCACTTGATATTTAGCCGGAATAATTCCACCCTTACCTTCGCGTTTTTCAAGAGAATACGCCCATTTTCTAACCACAATAACATTGCGATTAATGATATTTGCAACCTTATGATGTCCACCAAGATATGTAATTATAAGCTTTGCTGTTTCTGTATATGTATTTATCATAGCCAATAAAATACGATATAAGAAATATTTAGTCAATACGATAAACGTATTTTTATGTTTTTTAATATTGTAAGGTTTTTAAAAATGATAAATAACTCGAGTATGGTTAAACAAAGAGAGCTAAAAATTTGGATAAAGCAAGAACTCGATAAAATGGGCCGTGGCAGCCAAGCAAAACTCGCAGCCCATCTTGGAGTACGCAGACCAGCTATATCTAATATTGTCAATCTTGACCCTAATAAAGAAATGAGAGACGTTAAAGCTGATGAGCTTGTTAAAATTATGGAGTTTTTTAAGGATTCTTCACCTGTCTCCGGATTTTGTTCTGATGATTTTCTTTATTTGTATTCTCAAGCAAATGATTCTGAAAAAAAAATTGTCGAGGATCTTTTAAAATCTTTGCTTGCAGCACGAAATCTATAAAAGCTATTTTTTCACTTTCTGTTAATTTATTTAACATTACAGATAGTTGTTCATTTCTTTCACGGTCCAACATAAATTCCCCATTTAAATTTTAAGATAATAAATAATCATGTGGATTATCAATATAAAAAATACGTTTATCGTAATTTTTTATATTGACATTTAATTACGATAAACGTATCTTATTTTTATAAACCACAAACCAGCAATTGCCAAGAGGCGTTAGGGAAGAGAAATTATGGAAAAGCCAATTCTTATTAATTCTGATGAAATTTTATTAGTTACCTACGATGATGATCAAAACATTGCAGAGTCTGGACCACTTGATGAAAGCCAAATTCTAAAAATTATTGACGAAACAGATGATGCAATCCAAATCTTTCGTATAAATCCTTCTGAGAATAGTTGTGAAGACATTTCTGAAGATATCGCGGAATTTTATCTTAGAGAACGTGAAGAACAGTGTTTCAACGGAAACATACCTCATGACTTTATTTTACACAGCACAGCATACGGTTTTTTTTTAGACGATATAAAACAGCGTGAATATGACGATGCAATGTATGGTTCTTACGAACAACAACACCGTTTGCGTCCATGTGATGTGCTTTAAATTCTGAAGGGCGTTTAAAAAGCGCCCCCCTTTAATCCCCTAAAATGAGGTTTGTAATGGAAAAGCTTATTGCCATTCAGCACAACACAATTAAAAACGAAACTGTTCAAACAGTAAATGCACGTGATCTGCATGCTTTTTTAGAAGTAAAAGCCCGCTTTAATGACTGGATTGTTAACCGTATTAAAGAATGTAATTTTCGAGAAAATCAAGACTTTATAAGTTTTACTAAAAATTTAGTAAAACCCCAAGGTGGGCGCCCAAGCGTAGAATACTACCTCACATTAGATATGGCTAAGCACCTTTCGATGATAGAGCGTAATGACAAAGGGCATGAAGCCAGAGAGTATTTTATAGAATGTGAACGGCGTGCAAAGCAAGCAGTAACACCACAAATCGATTATTCAAGTCCAAAAGCTATGATTGGATTTTTGAATTATTTGCAAGGTCAAATAGATCAAAAAGACACCATCATTGAAGATTTAACACCAAAAGCCATGGCACTTGAAAGTTTACAGCGTCATAATGGGCTCTTTGGTCTTACAGAAGCCGCGAAAATCCTCGAAATGCAACCAAAACAATTCATTCAATTCTTACAGCAAAAAGGTTGGGTTTATAGACGTGCAGCAGGTGGAAATTTACTCCCTTATCAAGACAAAATCCAAAAGCAACTTATGGATTGTCCAACCATCACACTTCAAACCGCCAGTGGAATAGAAAAAGTCATTCCTTGCGCAAAAATTACCACAAAAGGCATTGGGCTGCTGTCTCAAGAGCTTAAAAGACAAAGCATGCATTAAGAGGCTGTCACTATGGAAAAGAAATACGAACTGACTGATGAAATAGATGAAATTTATTTGCGTAAGGTTTATCGCATTCGCGCATTACGAGACTTTAGAAATG
>NZ_JAQISX010000054.1:0-3924 GCF_028618425.1 Bartonella sp. ML70XJBT | reverse complement strand
TTTTGCCTGCACCAAATTCATATATTCCGTTTCCCATTGTGGCGCCGGTTTCAGATCCTTTTCCAGATGTGATTTTGGGAGTCTATGCTGTGCGCTCATTGGGTGGTGTGCGCATCATTGTGGGCGCGTTATATTTATATAAAATCAATAAGTTATATAAAAGTTCGGGAATTTTGATTCCGTTGATTCTTTTAACTTATTTTATGTCTATCCCGAACCTTTTTGTAGCTTTTTGATTGCTTCTATTGCAAGTCGTTTTCTATCAGCTGTTTTGGTATAAAGGGATGCCATTTTATCTTCTGTCCAGCCAAAAAGCGCTTTCATTTGTGAAACTGTAGCACCAGCATTGGCGGCACGTGTTGCAGCTAATTTTCGCAATCCATGGGCTGATTTTTTAATACCCGCCGCATTACATGCTTCACGAAATAGATTGCCAAAACTTTCTTTGACAAGCTTATTTCCACTTTTACCGCAGATGAATGTTTCATTACCAATAGGACCAATTTTAAGAGTTTCTGCTAATTCAGGTAAAATTGGTAAAAAAACGTCTGTTTTAAATTGGCTCTTTTCTGTTTTAAGATGGATGATATTATCTTTGACATCTTTCCAACCGATACGAACTGCATCACCACGACGCAAGCCGGTATACAAAAGGACGTTAATCCAGACGCGTTCATGTGTACCATGTGACCAACGGTGATAATATTTGTCTATGTCCTCTTCTAGCCATGGCAGTAATCCCTCTCTGTTCAAAGATTTTGGTGCTTTTATATTAAAGGCAGGATTTCTATTTAAAAGGGCATTATCAACCGCCCAATTAAAAAGACCGTTTAAAGAGGTCAAAAAATGTTTTGCAGCCGCGGGGGTCTCTCGCCTTCTGTCTACGGCTTCAAGAATGTGTTGTTTGTTTATACTTTTATATGCACGATTACCGATATGTTTAGAAACATTATTCAGAATTCGATATTTAACTTTTTTAGTAGATTCTGATTGATTATGCCATTGCATGCTTTGTAAATACTGATGCAACAACCAATCGAAAGACCCTTCTGTGAGTCTGGTACGCCTCTTTGTTTTGGAGGAGCCATTTTGCGCTTGTTTAATAGCCAGCGTATAATTGTCAACAAACTCTTGCGTTCCATAGGTTCCTTCAATCCGAAACCGTGGTCCATGACCAATACGTACATACCATATAACTTTACCATGGCGTGTACGTTCACGAACAAGATGCGGTGGACGGCGTTTTGGCATGGCTAAAACTTTATACCGTCGACAGAGGGGCAGCTTTTGCTGGTCTCGTAGTCTTCTTGTTCATTTTCAAGCGGTGGAAAATCATCAATGCTATAAGTATTATCTGTCGTTGTTGGTGTTATGGTTTTATTGATATGAATTAATAATTCCCCTGTAGGTTTGATTTCTATGAGTTCACATCCTTGTTTTTTAGCTTCTCTTAAAGCACGAGCAATAGCTGGTTGCGTGATAGTAGGTGGGCGGTGTGGCATGTTTATTCCCCTTCATTTTAGATGTAATTCACCCGTGGCGTGAATCACGCTGGTGTTAAAAGTTTGTTTTTCGGTGTTAGAAACGGCTTATAGAGATACTATAAGATTAGTCGTTCGTATTTTCTCATCTGGTTTGTTTTCTAGTTGAGATTCTTTTATCGCCATCAATCCAGTCGTCCCAACATATACATGCTTCACCGTAAATTTTTGCATGACCGTAAATATGCGCATCACCGTAAACTTGCGCATTGCCGTAAACACGCGCCCTATCGTAAATGTATGCCTCTTCGTAAACTTGTGCATTGCCATAAACTTCTGCATTATCAAAAACGTGCGGTTCACCGCAAATATATGCTTCACCGTAAACTTCTGCATGACCGTAAATGCATGGTTCATCGAAAACTTCTGCTTTGCCATAGATACGAGATTTGTCGTAAACTTGTGCATCACCGTAAACTTGTGCATTTTCGTAAACCTTAGCATCATCATAAACCTTGGCATAACCCCCAATCCAGCAATTACCATGATGCGATAGGTTGTCTTCTTTTGCTATAAAGCCGCCAAGATCATCTGCCTTTACATCTCCAAAGTCTTTCAATGCACGGATGCGGTAAAGCGTTTTGCGCCCAACTTCGATTGTTTCGTCTGTCAGTTCATATTTCTTTTCCATGGTTTATTTCCTTGATTTGCGTACAATCCACCCGTAGCGTGAAGCACGCATGTGTTGAAATTGTTAGGAAAGGGTGGGGGTGCTGGGAGGAGAAAGCACCCCCATAGGTTTAAGCAGCTTTTGCCAAAATCTTTTGCATCTCTTGTTCTATTTCTTCTAAAAAGATCTCGACCGCTTTATTGATCGCTTCAATGTGTTCCTCATCACGATTGATACGTTTGATTTTCATTCTCAAACTAGTAGATTTCCCTACAAAGTTTGGGTTATAGCTCATGAAATGACACCATTTACGTCCCGTGCAAGCCATTTGGAATTGCATTTGTGCGATGTATTCAGGCTTGATAGTGTCATCTATAAAAAAGCGTAGATGGTTTGGTGATTGTAGGCATTTAATCTCAATTAAACCGTCCTCACCAATAAGCCCATCTGGACTAGCACCAGCCATTTGGATTGTGGGATGTTGGACAAATCCACACCTTGTGACCTCTGTGTCATAAATGAATTCATATTCTCTCAAGGCATCTTCTTCATGGTCAATGCCCCATTGCATAGCTGGCGTTATATAAGATTGGCTTATTTCCTCTGTTAATCGCTCCGTCATAAGCTTTATTTTGTACTCTTCATATTTGCTTGTAGGCGTTCCCTTAGCTGTTTTGCTAAGTATGTTATAAACGTTTGAAGCGGTGACTTTCCCTAACCGTGCTTGAAACCACTCTGCTGTTCTTTGTTCCATTTCACACCGCCGTTTGTTGCTCTTGTTGTGCTTTATTTATTTGCGAGCGTTGCTTTTTTTTCAAAGCAAACAAAACGGTTTGGGCTTGTTTATAAGACATCTGTGTGAGATTTTTTACGCCTATAAAAGAAAGAATATCGCTTTCCTTTGCTTGTGTCTGTTCTATTAATTCTCTGATCTCATTCATTTGTTCCGGTGTGACACCTGCTATGAGCGTGTTGCCATCAGTATCATCTTCATCACTGGTCACATTAAGAAGCATGCCTAAAAGATATCTGCGTGCATAAGTAATCGTGGAACCAACAGATTGAATGTTATTTTTACTGCCTTGTCCATCAATTGGGAATGTTCCTTCGGTTGAGATTTGATTACCAGAAGGATGAGATAGAGTTATTTCTATGGTAACGTTTGTTGTGGTTTGACTTTTAATACGATAAAACAAAGCGAAGTGGTATTTTGCAAGAGTATCCTTTACTGCGTCAATATATTGATCAAGCGTTGCATATATACTCTTGGTATGGGTATTAATAGAGTTTTTTTGGATTTTTTGATATTCGATTTGCATAGCGGAAAGATCAGAAATGAAGCTTTGATAATTTTGTCGTTCTATTTCCTTTTCTCGTAATGCAATGAGGCGCTCTAAGCGGTCCATATCAACGTCATTTTCTAACGCTCTGTTTAAAATGCGTTCCATAGCAGTTGGTTTGACATCACAAGTGTTTGTTTTTTCCACTAATTCCGTTTGTGTGGTAGTTAGTTCATTCATCTTGATTTCCTCCATTTAAAGCGCAATTCACCCGTGGCGTGAATCACGCATGTGTTAAAAGTTGTTTGGTTTGGTTAGAAACGTCCTACGTAGTCCACTAAGCGTTCACTTCTAGGAACCATTAGTGTTTTTCCACGAATTTCAAAATTACCAGAAATATTTACTTGATTGGAAATATATGCGTCGTCTAGAATTCTAATATCTCCAAAAATGCGTGCGTTATCACATATAACAGCCTTGCCATAAACACGGG
>NZ_JAQISX010000053.1:0-3930 GCF_028618425.1 Bartonella sp. ML70XJBT | reverse complement strand
CATCTGAGAACTATACAGACAAGGCAACCAATAAGAAAATAGACAAAACAGAATGGCATTCTATTGTGGTTTTTAATCCACATTTTGCAAAAATAGCACTTCAGTATCTTCATAAAGGAAGCAAAGTTTATATAGAGGGGCAGTTACAAACCCGTAAATGGCAAGATAAAAACGGTATTGATCGATTTGTAACAGAAGTCATTTTACCTAAGTACAAAGGCGACTTAAAGCTGTTAGATGGCAAAAATGATGATGATCAAGAGCAGTCATCTCCTTATGAGAGAAGCATTTACAGACCTCTTGATATGCCTACAGTACCAAATGACAGCGTTCCTTTTTAATAGAGGCTATCTGTGAAAAAAAATAAAAAGAGGGGACGCCCTAAAATCACAGGGCAGCCAAGAGAAGCCAATGGTCGTATATCGCGAGCAAAATCGCCTCGTGAAGCCGTTGATAAATTGGCAATAGAAATGCGTGCAAAGCGCTTCTCTTTAAGCTTACAAGAGGCTAAAAATCCGCTTTCTGGTACTTATATAGGGCGGCTTTGTTTGAAAGGTGTACTTACACAAGAGCAATATGACGCTGCACAACAATATCTACAGATAAGAAATGATTACCTTTGTGCAAAAGGCTTGCCTAATGCGATTTATGACGAAATGCCATCATCCGCTGATGATAAAGCAAGAGACAAATGGGTAGAATTTGCAACAGAGAAGTTTTTAAACACGCAAGAGGCATTAAAAGAAGCGCAACATCTTTATAGACAGTACAATCTTTACGCTGCGCTACAGTACCTTGTTATAGAAGATCAAGAATTACCGCATCTTATAAGCTCACTACGTGTCGCTCTTAATGCGCTTCAAAAGCACTTCCATTAAGATTTTTTAATTGCATTTATAAACCGCTTGCATTTTCACTAATCCAGTTGTGTAATTGATTAATAATTTTATTTTTTCTGTCAATTGTTTCATTGAGTTCAGAGATATTGCTATTTATGTTAAGAATTAACTTCATATATTCTGGTTTTAAATGATCAGGCGATGAAAGAAGTTCTTTAGTCATAATATCTCGCTGTTTAATTTGTTCCAATAATTGAGAAACCAGCTTATTTCTATCAAAAGAAAGATAATTCCTCTCTATAATCGTAGCACGTATACTAATAATCTTTTGATTACGAGGAAAACGTTTTTCTAAGCAATGAAACATGATAGCCTGTTGTGACAGCGACTCTTGTAAGTCATTTTTCATAAAATCTAAAACTTTTAATATGTTTTCTTGTCCACGCTCTATGTTCTCTAATATTTTTGTTGTTTGTGAATGAGACTTATCTTCCTGTCCAGCAGATCCATTTGATATAGGACATGCTATTAAAAGCATAACAAATAATAGTTTTTCTTTAAATAAAGACTTTTTCATAAGCATTGTTTTTTATATCCTCTAATTCTATCTATCATCTAATATCTATCATCTAACAGATTCCCTTTGAAATTATCAATATGTGTTATTTTTGTGTTGACAAAGTGATGCAAATCGTATTTAATGACGTTGCTGTACTTAGGCGTATTGTGTCTAAATGAGGGTTGGATACAGTTTAAAGCCCTGCAAATGCGGGGTTTTTTATTATCTGGAGGGAGGAATTTATGACATCAGAAAACACACAACAGGTTTTACAACCGACCAAAAAGCCTCTGCCTCCTAATGCTGGTCAAGGGCGTGTTAAAGGGGTTCCAAATAAGAATACACGGCTTTTAAAAGAGGCGATTATTAAAGCTGCTGAATTGGCAGGGAATAAATATGGTAAGGAAGGGCTGATTTCTTATCTCGAAAAGCAAGCAATAAGATGCCCTACTGCTTATTTAGCGTTGCTTGGTAAGATCTTGCCTTTGCAAGTGACGGGGGAAGATGGGGGAGCCATTAAGATCATAGGGCGTGTGGAAATAGCGCCTTTAACAATGAATGACGACAAGACAGATTAAGATTGTACCAAAGCTTATTCCACTTTTTGCAGGAGATGCTTTGGTGCGGGCAGCTTGGGGTGGACGAGGGTCTGGAAAGACAAGATCTTTTGCCTTGATGGCTGCTTTAAAGGGCTATCAATTTGGCATGCAAGGGATATCGGGCACTATCCTTTGTGCGCGTCAGTTCCAAAATTCGCTCGCAGAAAGTTCATTAGAGGAGATTAAGCGCGCTATTGAAGCGCATGACTTTTTGAAGGACTATTACAAAGTTGGGGAGTCTTCGATTAAGTCGAATGACGGGCGTATTGCTTTTCAGTTTTGTGGACTAGATCGGAATATTGCGAGTATCAAATCCATGGGGCGGATATTGCTTTGTTGGGTTGATGAAGCAGAACCCGTCACAGAGACAGCTTGGCAGACGCTTATACCGACGTTGCGTGAAGAAGGAGAGGGTTGGAGAGCAGAATTATGGGTAACATGGAACCCATTACGAGACAATGCACCGGTTGAAAGGCGATTTCGCTTTTCAGACAATAAAGCCATTAAACGTGTTGAGATCAATTGGTCCGATAATCCGAAGTTTCCAAAGATCTTGAATGAAGCGCGGCTTGATGATTTGAGAAACCGTCCAGAGACCTATAAGCATATATGGGAGGGGGCTTATCTTACAGCGGTTCAAGGTGCTTACTTTCAAAAGGAAATGTTGGCAGCCGAGCAGGAGGGGCGGATAGGGCGTGTTGCACGTGATCCTTTGATGCAGATACGCGCCTTTTGGGATATTGGGGGCACGGGCGCTAAGGCAGATGCAACGGCTATTTGGATAGCGCAATTTATTGGCAGAGAAATCAGAGTGCTTGATTATTACGAGGCACAAGGGCAGCCGTTGTCGGAGCATATCGGTTGGTTGCGTGACAATGGTTATGAGAAGGCACTGATGGTGTTACCCCATGATGGAGCGACCAGGGACCGTGTGCACAATGTGAGTTTTGAGAGTGCTCTTAATGATGCGGGTTTTGAAACGCAAGTGATCCCTAATCAAGGGGCAGGTGCTGTTAAGATGCGCATAGAGGCAGTGCGGCGTATCTTACCTTCTGTTTGGTTCAACGAGGAAACAACGGTAGCAGGACGCAAGGCACTGAACTGGTATCATGAAAAATGGGATGAGAAGCGGAATATAGGGTTAGGCGCTGAGCATGATTGGTCCAGTCATGCAGCCGATGCCTTTGGCTTAATGTGTGTGGGTTATGAACAGCCGGTGCAGAAACATAAGAGAGAAGCTTATAGCGGTAGAGACGCTTATGAGAGCACGTCATGGATGGCAGAATGATGCATGATGAAGAGCATTTAGAGCAAGATAGCAACATTTCAGATTTGTCGACAGAAGGCTTGTTTCGCAAGCTTGTGAATTGGTATAAAGAAGATGTTGAGCATGTGAACAAATGGCGTGAACAAGCCCGTGAAGATTTTCGTTTTTACAATGGAGATCAGTGGAATGAAGCCGATTTAGCGGCATTAAAAGAACAGCGCCGCCCCGTTATGACTTTTAATCGGATAGCCCCGCTTGTGAATGCGGTTGTGGGGTCAGAACGCAATAATAAGCGAGAGGTACAATTTATCCCCCGTCAAATAGGTAAGGCATTGCCAAGTGAATTGCTTACAGGGGCGGCGGAATGGTTTCGTGATATGGCACAAGCGGAATATGCGGATTCGGATGCTTTCCAAGATGCTGTCATCTGCGGCATGGGCTGGACTGATACGCGACTTGATTATGAGAATAGCCTTGATGGTGAACCGGTTATTACACGTTTAGACCCGTTAAAGATGGTTTGGGACAGCGCAGCCGTGCAACCGAATTTAACCGATGCACAACGTATGTGGTATGTGGACCGCAAGCCTTTGGAAGTTGCAAGACAAATGTTTCCGAAAGCCCATTGGAGTGAACTGAGTGCGGATTGGGCGAGAGATGGGAGTG
>NZ_JAQISX010000052.1:0-3986 GCF_028618425.1 Bartonella sp. ML70XJBT | reverse complement strand
CACTCCCATCTCTCGCCCAATCCGCACTCAGTTCACTCCAATGGGCTTTCGGAAACATTTGTCTTGCAACTTCCAAAGGCTTGCGGTCCACATACCACATACGTTGTGCATCGGTTAAATTCGGTTGTACGGCTGCGCTATCCCAAACCATCTTCAACGGGTCTAAACGTGTGATAACCGGTTCACCATCAAGGCTGTTTTCATAATCAAGTCGCGTATCAGTCCAGCCCATGCCGCAGATGACAGCATCTTGGAAAGCATCCGAATCTGCATATTCCGCTTGTGCCATGTCTCTAAACCATTCCGCCGCCCCTGTAAGCAATTCACTGGGTAATGCCTTGCCTATTTGACGGGGGATAAATTGTACCTCTCGCTTATTATTACGCTCTGACCCCACAACCGCATTCACAAGCGGGGCTATCCGATTAAAAGTCATAACGGGACGGCGCTGTTCTTTTAATGCTGCTAAATCGGCTTCATTCCACTGATCTCCATTGTAAAAACGAAAATCTTCACGCGCTTGCTCACGCCATTTGTTCACATGCTCAACATCTTCTTTGTACCAGTTCACAAGCTTGCGAAACAAACCTTCCCTTGACAAATCTGAAATGTTGCTATCTTTGTCTAAATGCTCTTCATCATGCATCATTCTGCCATCCATGACGTGCTCTCATAAGCTTCTCTACCGCTGTAAGCTTCTCTCTTATGTTTCTGCACCGGCTGTTCATAACCCACACACATTAAGCCAAAGGCATCGGCTGCATGACTGGACCAATCATGCTCGGCGCCTAACCCTATATTCCGCTTCTCATCCCATTTTTCATGATACCAGTTCAGTGCCTTGCGTCCTGCTACCGTTGTTTCCTCGTTGAACCAAACAGAAGGTAAGATACGCCGCACTGCCTCTATCCGCATCTTAACAGCACCTGCCCCTTGATTAGGGATCACTTGCGTTTCAAAACCCGCATCATTGAGAGCACTCTCAAAACTCACATTGTGGACACGATCTCTGGTTGCACCATCATGGGGTAACACCATCAGTGCCTTCTCATAACCATTTTGACGCAACCAACCGATATGCTCGGATAAGGGCTGCCCTTGAGCCTCGTAATAATCAAGCACTCTGATCTCTCTACCAATAAATTGCGCTATCCAAATCGCTGTTGCATCTGCCTTAGCGCCCGTCCCGCCAATATCCCAAAAGGCGCGTATCTGCATTAAAGGGTCACGTGCAACACGCCCTATCCGCCCCTCCTCCTCGGCTGCCAACATCTCTTTTTGAAAGTAAGCACCTTGAACCGCTGTAAGATAAGCCCCCTCCCATATATGCTTATAGGTCTCTGGACGGTTTCTCAAATCATCAAGCCGCGCTTCATTCAAGATCTTTGGAAACTTCGGATTATCGGACCAATTGATCTCAACACGTTTAATGGCTTTATTGTCTGAAAAGCGAAATCGCCTTTCAACCGGTGCATTGTCTCGTAATGGGTTCCATGTTACCCATAATTCTGCTCTCCAACCCTCTCCTTCTTCACGCAACGTCGGTATAAGCGTCTGCCAAGCTGTCTCTGTGACGGGTTCTGCTTCATCAACCCAACACAGCAATATCCGCCCCATCGATTTGATACTTGCAATATTCCGGTCAAGACCACAAAACTGAAAGGCTATACGACTATCATTCGACTTAATTGAAGATTCCCCAACCTTATAATAGTCCTTCAAAAAGTCATGCGCTTCAATAGCACGTTTTATCTCCTCTAATGAACTTTCTGCGAGCGAATTTTGGAACTGACGCGCACAAAGGATAGTGCCCGATATCCCTTGCATGCCAAATTGATAGCCCTTTAAAGCAGCCATCAAAGCAAAGGACCTTGTTTTTCCAGACCCTCGTCCACCCCAAGCTGCCCGCACCAAAGCATCCCCTGTAAAAAGTGGAATAAGCTTTGGTACAATCTTAATCTGTCTTGTCGTCATTCATTGTTAAAGGCGCTATTTCCACACGCCCTATGATCTTAATGGCTCCCCCATCTTCCCCTGTCACTTGCAAAGGCAAAATCTTACCAAGCAACGCTAAATAAGCAGTAGGGCATCTTATTGCTTGCTTTTCGAGATAAGAAATCAGCCCTTCTTTTCCATACTTATTACCTGCCAATTCAGCAGCTTTAATAATTGCCTCTTTAAGAAGACGTGTATTCTTATTCGGAACTCCTTTAACACGCCCTTGACCAGCATTAGGAGGCAGAGGCTTTTTGGTCGGTTGTAAAACCTGCTGTGTGTTTTCTGATGTCATAAATTCCTCCCTCCAGATAATAAAAAACCCCGCATTTGCAGGGCTTTAAACTGTATCCAACCCTCATTTAGATACAATACGCCTAAGTACAGCAATGTCATTAAATACGATTTGCATTACTCTGTCAACACAGAAATAACACATATTGATAATTTTAAAGGGAATCTGTATGAAGTAAAGATGCAACAATGAAAAACAAAAGATAAAATCTGATGTTAATACCGTATTTAAAGAAAATTGCCTTATTCGGAATAATAAGTATCTTATTCACTGGTCATGTAAATAGTAAACCGTTAACGAATAGTAACGATAACTATGCTGGCTATATTGATGCTTTGTGTCCAGATGGCGAAATTCCTGTTTTGCGTGATATAAACAATCCAAATTCTTTTGTTACTTGTGTTTCAAAAAAAATGTTGGATTATTTTTATTCGAATAAGTTACAAGAATTACCTAAAGATCAATATTCAATAGTCGCTATAGAAGACTATTATGAATTATTAAAATATCATGTTAAAAAAGATCGGATAAAATCTCAGATAATAAAATGCGTCGTAATAGGATTTATAATAATCACCATCATGTCTCTTCCGATTAACATACTCTGGCGATTTAGATTAAAGATTCCTGCGTTTTTATTTGCGATACTGACTGTATTATCTGTTATTGCCATTCCCTTCATGTTTAGTTGGTAACATTTTAGAAGAATATTAAGAACAGTTTGCAATGAATTCATAAAAAACGAAAGAGGCGAAAATCGCCCCTTCGCGCCTGTCCCCTTTTACAAGGGAGCGGTCACTGTTTTGTTACAGCGCCGTTATTTCCAATATTTATAAAGCGCATTAAGAGCGACACGTAGTGAGCTTATAAGATGCGGTAATTCTTGATCTTCTATAACAAGGTACTGTAGCGCAGCGTAAAGATTGTACTGTCTATAAAGATGTTGCGCTTCTTTTAATGCCTCTTGCGTGTTTAAAAACTTCTCTGTTGCAAATTCTACCCATTTGTCTCTTGCTTTATCATCAGCGGATGATGGCATTTCGTCATAAATAGCATTAGGCAAGCCCTTTGCACATAGATAGTCGTTTCTTATCTGTAGATATTGTTGTGCAGTGTCATATTGCTCTTGTGTAAGTATACCTTGCAAACAAAGCCGCCCTATATAAGTACCAGAAAGCGGATTTTTAGCCTCTTGTAAGCTTAAACCGAAGCGCTTTGCACGCATTTCAATTGCCAATTTATCCATGGGTTCATGCGGTGTTTTTGCACGTGATATACGACCATTGGCTTCTCTTACCTGCCCTATGATTTTAGGGCGTCCCCTCTTTTTATTTGCTTTCACAGATAGCCTCTCTTTAAAAAGGAACGCCATCATTTGGTATTGTAGGCATATCAAGAGGTCTATAAATGCTTCTCTCATAAGGGGACGACTGCTCTTGATCATCATCATTTTTGCTATCTAACAGCTTTAAGTCGCCTTTGTACTTAGGTAAAATGACTTCTGTTACAAATCGATCAATACCGTTTTTATCTTGCCATTTACGGGTTTGTAACTGCCCCTCTATGTAGACTTTGCTTCCTTTATGAAGATACTGAAGTGCTATTTTTGCAAAATGTGGATTAAAAACCACAATAGAATGCCATTCTGTTTTGTCTATTTTCTTATTGGTTGCCTTGTCTGTATAGTTCTCAGATG
>NZ_JAQISX010000051.1:0-4557 GCF_028618425.1 Bartonella sp. ML70XJBT | reverse complement strand
AAGGTTTATGGCAATGCTATAGTGAGTGGGCGTGCCGCGGTTTATGGCTCTGTTTATGGGAATGCGAAAATCTCTGGTTATGTCAAAGTCTGGGGTCGTGCCTATGGTCGAGCAAAAATAGATATACAAAGTAAGATAAAATTGGTTCCTGATAATTATGAGGTCTATAAGAGTGATGAGGTTGTCAAGATTGAGAAATAGAACAAATAACAGGCCTATGAGGCGCCTTCTTTATCGCTATAAACGCATTATAAGATGCATTCCTTAAAACGTATCATAAAAGCGCAAGTGTTTTGATCACTTGATTATTTATATAACAAAATACGTATTTATTGTCAATTATTATTTTATCTTTTTTGATATTTTTTATGATTTTTTTAAATGCATTGTGTGTATATATTTTCATATGCTTATTAATTGCTTCTTTTATATTTATGTGCTTTTAAAGCTATATTATGAGCTTTCTTAAACGATTGCGTTATTTTTTGAATCTATACATTTATAATATTTAAAAACGCTCTGATAATGCGTATTTTTAACTTTATAACGTATCTATTTTTTTACTAAATGAATTTTAAATTTTTTGTGAATTTTGTTTATAAGGCTCTTTAATTTAAACGACCTTAATAGACACCGCGCTCTTATAAAAAATGCATTCATTTGCATTGTGATTATGAAAGCTTGCTGTTTTTATGCATTCTTTATAGCCACCGCATCATTTTTCATTTTCATAAGAGAAATGATAAAGAGGATAATTGTTATTTATAGCTTGTTATGAAATCTCTAAAGAGAGATTGATAACTATAGAGATTAGCAAAATCGCTTTTAATAGACTTTTGTTAGTCTTGTCAGTTTAGTCAGTTGTTTTTAGACCCTAGAGTATTTTTTTAAATGATATAAAAAATTAAAAACATTATATTTCAATATGTTAATTCTTTATTCTTATTCAAAAATACAACTTATTAAAACAACCATAACAAATAAATACAACTGTAAATATATATTTGTCAGTTTGTGTCAGTAAATTGAACCGACAAAAGTAATCATTTTAGTGAGTGATTAAAATGTGCTTTATGAAAAGCGTATGAAAATGAAAACTTATTATGTTATCAAAATCCCTTTAATGAATTTTATCAGTTCACTTAAGTGGATAAACTTATAATTTTAGAGCATGATTAAAACACGTCTAAAAAAACATGTGATCCTTTAAAGCCTTTCAAAAGACAGTTTATAATCATAAGAAATGCTATCAAGATAGTGATGGTTATAGTTTTGATGATTTTGAAGATTTTGAGGGTTCCTTTTATGCCCCCTTATATATTTTTTTCAATCAAAAATAAAAGTTATTATATTTCAATGTGTTAAGATTTATGATTTTTCTAAAAAACAACCCGCATTGATATTGCAACCCATAAATACAACCAATGGTATATTTTTTGTAGGTGTTTTGGGGGTTTTAAAAACAGACAAAACCTATAAGCAAAATGAAGATATAAAACTCTCTTTAAAGAGGTTTTTTGAAAGCTATAAAGCTATCATTTGAGATTACAGTGTAATCTTTTAAAGGCAATCCAAATAAATCTTATCTTATTTAAGAGTGGATTCCTTAAAAGTCTTAAAGCAATCCAAATGACGGTGTTTAAAAGTGCAAATGATTTCTTTTTAGAATAACGTATATAAACACTCCTTTTAAGATTGTATCTAATAAACTTACAAAAGAGGTATAGCTATATTCTATACCCCTTATGAGTTATAAGGTCTTATAAGCTTATTCAGTTTCTATAATTTCTAGTTTTGGTAAGTTCTTAACGATTTTCATTGTCTCTAAACTTACGGTAATAACCCTTTGAAACAACTCTAATGGATAAGCAGGATTACCCATTGTCTCAATAGCATAGCGATTAGCATCATTCACAATGCCACTCTTTTTATCTGTTTTTACACATTGACGCCCCATAACCCATTCAAGAGCGGGCTTGCCATTGACGATATAGTCATAAGCTTCAAGAGGAATGTCTGTTATGATGATATTGCTGTTATAAATAACCGTCGATTTATCCTTTTCCTTGCTATTCTTAATTTTTGCGAATTTCATTTCATTCACGTAATAAAACTTTTCTGGATTAGAAATATCTGTCTGTTTTGGATTTCCTTTTTTAAAGGTCACTGGATAAGGTTCTATGCTTTCATAATTTACATGCAAATGACCGAGTTCACGCCCTGCTGTTACAAATTTCCAAAAATCATCAGCCGTTTTTACGCAAGGGATACGAGGCAATTCTTTAGAGAGGTTATCAGCATAACGAGCACGATAATCTTCCGAGTGTAAAAGACCGTAAACATAATAGAATAGATCATCTTTTGTTATATTCTCATTCGGATAAGCCGCTTTAAAATGGTCTAGCCCTTCATCAGTAATGGCATCACGTCTCTGTAAACCAGCTGCTTTGCTTTCTTCTGTAGAGTTTGTAAATAAATGAGACTGATTATTATCTCTTAAAGCTGTAACATTTTCGTAAATATATCGTGGAAAGCATTGACCTTTATCTACTACATCAAGATTAGGCAAACTTTTTGCCATAAGCACAGAAAAACCTGATTGAGTTCCGGTACCAGTGACTTGTATCACTCTATTTTCAACCGCTTGTCCTATCGGAAATATGCGCGGCATTTGATAAACTCTCTCATTGAAAGTACGATTATAATACAGCCACTGTTGTGTAAAAGGACGATACAAACTTTGTGTAAGGCACGTATCTTCAAGTTCAAAAACTTTTCCTTTTACCAGTTCTTGCTTAACATTATGACTCCAACTGATTTTACTTTCATCAGAATTTACAAAATTGTTTATAGCATTTTTACGTATTTTACGGTCAGCATGTCCATAAGCATTATTAAAACGTTCCACTTCGCTATTATAGAAAGTAATCATATTACTCATGTTTTTTTCTAAAACTTCATAGCTTGAATTATATACCCAAGCATCACGACTTGTTACAACTCCAAGAGAAAACGTTTCAAAGAGCTTTTTAGTATGTTCTCCTTTCTTATAACTCTTATAACCTATGGCTAAAAATGATTTGAATCTATCATCACGTTGATCAAGCCAATCACCGTGCTTGTCTGGTGTAATCATTTGCCAGCTTGATTTATTTGTAATGCCAGAAATACTATCAAAGTATTCTAGAGCTGTAAGTTTTTCTTTTGTTGTGAGATTATTACCAATATCATGATAATAAATTTTGCAAGGTTGGCTATTATCTGGATTACGTACAAAAAGCGTTATCGCTATTCCATTTTGACATCCGGAATCAAAAATATTTTCTCCTTCTTTTGAAAGTTGTTTTGACTTTATATTTTTCCGAATATCACCACGAAGATTAATAATATAAATAGAAGAATATTCGTTCTGTAAGCATTTTCGCATACCATCAGCAAATGCTTTATCTATCCATCCATTTCCAGAAACATAAGCGACAACACCACCTTGTGAATTTAAGCGGTTACTCGCCCAACGAATTGCTCGTATATAGCTATCATATAGATTTCTTTTTAATATTGCTTGAGATCTTGATGCATATGTATCACGAATGCTTCTATCAAGTATTTCATATTCTACATTAGCATTGTTATCATTTTCACTTCTTTGACCAGAAGAATAAGGAGGATTGCCAAAGATAACCTTGATATTTAGATTTTTCTGATGTTCTAAATATTCACTGTTTTCTTTAAATAATTTTTGTAGCAGATTTTTCTCTTCAAGCATCCGAAACGTATCGGTTAAACCAATATGCTTAAAAGGGATATATTCCCCTTTCATAAGACTATGATAAGTCGATTCAATGTTAATGGCTGCTATGTAATAAGCTAAGAGAACAATCTCATTAGCGTGAATATCATGACGGAATTTATATTCCATATCCTCTGGTTTTATGAGATTGGATTGTAAAAGCCTTGTGATAAAGGTACCAGTACCCGTAAAAGGGTCAAGAATAGAAACACCACGTGATCCCAAGCTTTTTCCAAATTCATTGCGTAAAACATCATCAACAGAGTGAATGATAAAATCAACAACCTCAACGGGGGTATAAACAATCCCAAGCCTATCGGTGGTTTTCTTAAATGCCTTGGCAAAAAAATCTTCATAAAGCTTGATAATAAGGTTCTGTCTTGCTTGGGGTTCGGTAATTCCAGAGGCACGGAATTTTACGCTGTTATAAAATTTTTGTAATTCCTTTGACTCTTGCTGGATATTGGTTTTATCCAACTCAGCTAAGATCTTTTCCATGGCTTGCGAGATACTATTGTTCTGGACAAACTTATTGCCTTCAAACAAAGCTTCAAATACGGGACGCGTCACAAGATGTTGTCCTAACATCTCAAGCGCTTCCTCTTGGGTAATACTGTCGTTTAAATTACTCTTTAACTCCTTATGAAAGCTCTCAAAAGCATAATAAGCATCACTGGTTTTATCAGAAAGGATATCTTTAAGACGATTAATGTGGTTTTGAGCAATCTCCGCAACATTGTTCGCCCAGATGCCCCAATAATCCGCAA
>NZ_JAQISX010000050.1:0-4613 GCF_028618425.1 Bartonella sp. ML70XJBT | reverse complement strand
AAGATGAGTTGCGCAAGGCGAGTGGTTCTGTTTATGCGCGGGCAATGTCTGATCAGTACGATAAGGATTGGCAACGCATGATGCAAGCAAATTCGATGATTGATCAATTGAATGAGAACCGCTTAGGGATGGTAGGCAATCTATTCCCCGCCTACAACAATGCTTATTCCAATATGTTGCAGGGAAGCGGTGTTTTGAATGATTACAATCAACGCTTAGTTGATGCCAACCGCGAACGTTGGCTGGAGCAAGACAATAGAGGTTGGAACAGACTGAACATGTTGATGAATGCTGGTCATGGTTTTGCAAGAAATTACGGTACAACAACGAATAATACGACAGTTTCTAAGACGCAAGGCAACGATCCTTGGAAGAATGTAGGAACTATAGGTTCTTTAGCGCTTCAAGCAGCACCAATGGCTTTTGGTTATATGGCAGGTGGTCCAGCAGGAGCGGCGTTGGCAGCAGGAGTGTCGAAAGAACTCATCGACTTGATTAATAAGAAACAATAACTGAAGAATAATTAAACAATAGCTTTGTAGGAGAGTGTGATGGCATTTCCATTATTATTTCCATTACTTGCATCAGGTGGGCTGTTATTGAGAGCTTCTCCGCATATTTTTAGATATCTTGCTCCTAAAGCGGTTACAGGTGCGAACAGATTGGGACAATTAATAACAAAGAGTCCCGTGGGAAAATTCGCAACAAAGAACCCAAAATTTACTGCATCGATGGTTGGTGGGTCAGCCATTGAAAGTATGATGTCACCAGAGGAAGCACATGCACCAACTGGACCAAAGTTACCAAATATGCCTCAACCACAAGAACCATTCCCTCCTAATATGGTTTCTGGAGCGGAAATGCCTCTTGGTGTAGGAAATCATCCACCTCTTCCAGAGGCACTGGAGGATAATCTACAAGAACTTAAACCTAAAGTTGATGTCCCTCAAGCACAACCATTAGTGTCCACAGCACAAACACCGCCTTCTGAACCAACAGATTTAGATAAATTTTTACAGTCCAATACTTATAAGTTTTTTCAATCAGATGCTTACCAGAAACTTAAAGATCTTTTTGCAGGTATGTCGGCAGCACCATCTGATGGCTCTGGATGGGATGTGCTTGCAAGTGGAGTGAAGCATCTTAATGAAGGCGATAAACAAAGAAGACAGGTTAACCAGACCGTCGAGTATCTAAAATCCAAAGGCTACAGCGAAGAAGAAGCGCGGGTTATGGCAAGTAATCCTCAAATGCTTAGTGCATTGCTAACAGGTGATGATACTCCTAAGTTACTTGCGGGGCATGAATGGTATACCAATCCACAGACAGGTAAACGTGGACAGAGACCGATGGAAGGGACTCTACAGGAATTGGAGTATAATCAGAAGCTACAAGCACAGAAAGAATGGGAGAGTAAAAAGCAAAAAAATATTATTTATACAAAACATCAGATGAATGCTGGGATAGATGCTATTCGTGATTCAATTGAACTCATTCACAAACATAAGATTAACGGCTTTAAGGCATGGGCGACACGTGGAATTGGAGGAACCCCTGCGAAGGAATTAGAACAATTATTTGATACGATTAAAGGTGGAGCACTAAAGACGGTATTTGAAAGCTTAAAATCAATGAATCCTAACGGACATATGAGTGTTGGTCCTATATCAGATTTCGAAAGTCGGACGATGGTAGCAACTTTTGGTTCTTTAGATTCTGCGCGTAATACAAAGGGGCTACTGAAAACTTTAAAGAATCTTGAAATAACATTTAATGCTTTAAAGAAGCTTGATCAAACTGATTTGCATAATTGGATGACGGGGAAAATAACACCTCAAGAAATCTCTGCTAAATATTCTACTAATTCGCAAGACACTATGGAATTTGTGAAGGTATCCAGTCCCAAAGAGAGTGCTAAATTTGAGATAGGAACAAAAATTCAAGATGCAGATGGTTATATTAGAATAAAGAGATATTAAAGATGTTTACTCATAAAAATGCTAACATGGATGAACATCATATTTGGAATGATGATCAGTACCCTATTATTGGACACATATCAGATTATAAAAAACGCTCTTCAAATAGTCATATTTGGAATGATGATCAGTATCCTATTATTGGACATATATCAGATTATAACAACCATTCTTATGAAGAAGAAGCACAGCCTCCAGAAATCACGCAAGGCGAAGCGTTTTGGAACTCTTTAAAACATGGATTGAGTTTTAATTTAGACGATGAAATTGCAGGGATTACAGCGGCAGGACGTAAATCTGATGATCAGTTGGCAATAAAGGCTTTTTGGGATGGGCTTATCAACTATTGGAGTGGAGATAAGCAAACCAGAGAGAAATATGAGAAAGAAGTCAATAAAATCCGTGATTATCAACGTAGAGTAAGTGATGCGCATTATTGGACGTCTTTAGGTGGAAATATTTTAGGGTCAATAATCCCTTCACTTGCAACTTTAGGAATAGGAGGGGCAGCAAGATTAGGAATTCTTGGGTCCAAATTAGGTCAAGCATTTTCAAAATCTGGTCCATCTCGTATAGGAGCAGTCGTAAACCCGTTTTTAGGTATCACGAACAAAACAACGTTGCCTCATTTGCTTAAAGTAGGAGCGGCATCTGGTGCATTACATGGAGCAGGAGAGGGCGAAGGATTAGGTAATACACTTACCAGTACGTTAGCTGGTGCTGGTTTAGGAGCGGCAGGGACAGCGGTTGGAAGTGCTTTAGGTCATTTGGCTGGTTCTACTGTCGGTGGAATAGGAAGACTTTTTTCTCTGTCTCATAAGCAAGGCGTTGAAAAAGCAACATTAAGAGCAATCAGTAAACATTTAGGCAGTGAGGCATCTGAGGAGCTAGGAGAATCTTTTAAGAAAGCTGTTGATACCGATTATGTAGCTGATCATAGTCCTTTTTTACAAGATCTTGTATTTGATATAGCACAAAAGAACCAAGGGGCTTATCTTGATTTGACCCAAAAAGCTTCTCAAAGGGCGCTTGGAGGAGGAGAGCGTATTCATCAAGCAGCAGATAAATACTTTGTTCCTCGTCAAAACGTTGTAGGTTTAAAAGGAGATCTTATCGCGAGTAGAGAGGCAGCATCTCATGATCTTTACGAAATAGCCAAGAAGACCCCGATAGGGAAACACCATTATGGCGCCCTTAATGAATTAATGAAACGCCCTTATTTCAGACAAGCTTATAGAGAGGGGCTACAAGAGTTCACGAGTAAAGGCATAGAAGTTGGTCCATTTTCTTCTGCAAAATTTGATCTCCTTACAGAAAAACCCAACATGGGTGTCCTCCATGAAACGAAGGTTAAACTTGGTATTATGAAAGATGCAGCTGAAAAGATAGGAGATAATAGTAAAGTTCATACCTTAGTTGATATCCAGAAAAAATTGTTAGAGATTATGGATGCTGTATCGTCCGAATATAAGAAGGCACGTGGATTGTTTCATCAATATAGTTCTCATATAGATGCTATGCGTGAAGGTTCCAAAATCCTTAGCAAGGCGATTAATACAGATGAATTCAGTAAAATTTTTGATGAATTACCAAAGGGACAACAAGAATATTTTAAAAAGGGCTCAAGAGGCGAACTTCTCAAAGGTATGGGGCAAACAGGAGATAAAGTCTCCAAGGCAAAGGAGATTTTTGATACGGACGATCTGTATGATAGGTTTGCAAAGATTTATGGATCAGATCAAGCATCTGCTGTTAAGAATGTTATCAAGAGAGAAGCCGATTATGCAGATTTTTACAACAGAATACCAAATCGTATAGCGGATAAAAATATATCTTTTACGCATAATGTCAATGTCCCAACGAGTAAACATGATGCAGCCATGCAAGCAGGGAAAGCAGCGTTGAAAGCTTCTTGGATACCTTTCAAAGAAGCAGCGTTTAGAGAGCGTCAACGGATTGAAAAGGATGTCGTCAAGTTGTTGACAGGTGGTTCAGATATTTCGAATGAGAAAATTATAGAGCTCATTCAAAATATGGTGAAAGCGCGAGAGAAGGGATATGCTACAAAAGAATGGGTGAAAAAACTATCTGCTGCTCTGTTTGGAGGTGGAGGGAAAGCCTCAATAGAAGACTTGAATGTATTGAGTGCATTTGAGTAAGGGGAGCATTAAATTATGACCCGTTATAGCCCTTCAGTTGATCAAGCGATACGTCAAGCAGCAGCGCGTTATGGCTTGCCGGAAAGCTATTTATACCGTGTTGCGCAAGTTGAGAGTGGAGGCAATCCCAATGCAAGGAATCCGCGCTCTTCTGCGGGTGGTTTGTATCAGTTTATAGATAGCACAGCCAAGCAATATGGTTTGCAGGACCGTTTTGACCCGATGCAGGCAGCCGATGCGATGGGGAGATTGACCCTTGATAATCGCAACCATTTAAGCCGTGTATTGGGAAGGGCGCCAACAGAGGCAGAATTATATTTAGCCCATCAACAGGGCGCAGGAGGAGCCACCCGTCTTTTACAAAATCCCCATGCCAATGCAGCGCAATTGGTTGGCAGCAATGCGGTTGGTTTGAATGCAGGCAATAATGCAATGCGTGCAAGTGATTTTGTTAATCGTGTTTTTCAAATGTATG